>NZ_JBPODS010000002.1:132517-384710 GCF_051200995.1 Anoxybacillus eryuanensis
TCAACTCCGTACTGAAATGCAGGAAATGGGCAATCAACTCCGTACTGAAATGCAGGAAATGGGCAATCAACTCCGTACTGAAATGCAGGAAATGGGCAATCAACTCCGTACTGAAATGCAGGAAATGGGGCAACAGCTTCGCTCGGAAATTCGAGGCGTAGAAAGCAAATTAGAAGCGAAAATTGACGATCTTAAACAAGAAATGGACAAGCAGTTTGAGCAACTAAACGAAAAAGTTGATCAACTACGCGATGAACTAACCGACACGCAAGAAACTGTCGATCTACTTTCTTCTAAAACACTTCAACATGAGCGTAAACTCCGTCTTTTGTCTAAACAGTCGTAAAATCCGTTGACATCTTCGTTATTTTGTTTCATAATTCTGAAAAAAGGTATATATGGAACGAGGTACGGGACGAGTAAACCGATGGAACGTGCAAGAGAGTGGAACTCATAGGCTGGAAGGTTCCTCACGGAAAGTCGGTTGAACCTACCCTATACGGCCGCTTATGCAAACATAAGCCGTCTCCCCTACGTTACAGGGTAAGAGGTGGGCGCATTGCGTCAAAAAAGGTGGTACCGCGGAAATAACGTTTTTCCGTCCTTTTCTACAAGGGCGGGGAAGCGTTTTTTATTTTGCAGTAAAGGAGTGAAATGGTGAAAAAAAAGCGAATCGTCGTCAAAATTGGCAGTAGCTCATTAACTGAAAAAAACGGAACGCTTTCGGAGCAAAAGCTTCGTGAACATGTCGAAGCACTGGCGTATATGAAACAGCTTGGGCACGATGTCATTCTCATTTCTTCCGGAGCGGTCGCCGCTGGATTTGGGTTGCTCGGATATCGTTCCCGCCCGAAAACAATGGCGGGAAAGCAAGCAGCCGCAGCTGTTGGGCAAGGAATGCTCATGCAAAGCTACATTTCTTCCTTTCGTTCGTTTCATATCGTTACTGGGCAATTGTTGTTAACACGCGCAGATTTTTACGACCGCGAGCGATTTCGCAATTTGTTTGCAACAATTTCTACACTACTTGACCGCGGGGTTCTTCCAATTATTAACGAAAATGACTCAGTCTCTGTCGAAGAGTTGACATTTGGGGATAATGATTTATTATCCGCCTTGGTGAGCGGTTTTTTACATGCCGATGCCTTAATCATTTTAACGGACATTAACGGGCTATATGACCAACACCCGAGCCACCCAGAAGCAAAAAAATATCATTTTCTCTCCGAAATTACTGACGAACTGATGGAACAAGCAGGCGGAAGCGGGTCAACGGTTGGAACAGGCGGAATGAAATCGAAGCTACTTGCGGCGCAAAAGGCACTTTCTTTCGGCGTCAGCGTCTTTATCGGCACCGGGAAAGGAAAAGAAAAGCTCAAACATATTTTAGAAGGAAAAGGTGACGGAACGTATATCGGCACTCCTTTTCACGGACATATGCAAACACGGAAGCAATGGATTGCCTATCACTCAAAAGTGGCTGGAGCAATTGAAATTGATGAAGGAGCAGAAAGCGCCCTTTTGCATAAAGGAAAAAGTTTGTTGCCTGCTGGGGTGACCAATGTGTTTGGCTCATTTCAAGCGCTCGATGTCGTCAACGTCGTCAATCAAAAAGGCGATGTGATTGCTAGAGGGCAAGTATATTATGCAGCAGACGACTTACAAAAAGTAAAAGGAATGGCAAGTGAACAAGCAAAACAATATTCTTTTCATCACCGTCCAGAAGTTATTCATCGTGATCATTTAGTTTGCTTAAAAAGGACGTCTGTCCGCTAAAAACGAAAGGAGCGAAAACGGATGAGTGAATTACTAACAAAAGCAAAAAAGTTGAAACAAGCCGCGAAACGTTTAGCGATTTTATCGACGGAAGAAAAAAACGAGGCGCTTTCAATGATCGCGGAAGCGCTAATTGCGCAAATGCCGTACATTTTACAAGAAAACGAAAAAGATATGGCGCTCGGAAAAGAAAACGGGCTCTCTCCTTCCTTGCTTGACCGGTTGCAACTTACCGAAGAACGCATTCATCAAATGGCTGATGGCGTTCGCCAAGTTATCAACTTGCCAGATCCGATTGGAGAAACGATCGAACAATGGACGCGACCAAACGGACTACGATTGAAACAAATTCGCGTACCGCTTGGTGTTGTCGGCATAGTGTACGAAGCGCGGCCAAATGTGACAGTCGATGCAGCTAGTCTTTGCTTAAAAACGGGAAATGCCGTCTTGTTACGCGGCAGTTCTTCCGCTATTCACTCAAATAAAGCGCTTGTTTCCGTTATGCAACAAGCGTTAAAACGGTCTTCTGTTCCAGTTGACGCGATTCAACTACTAGAAGATACGAGTCGCGAAACGGCACAACATATGTTTCGCTTAAAAGAATATGTAGACGTTCTCATCCCACGCGGCGGCGCTGGTCTCATTCAATCCGTCGTCGAAAACGCCACGATTCCTGTATTAGAAACAGGGGTCGGCAATTGTCATATTTTCATTGACGACTCTGCTGAAAAAGAAATGGCGATCGATATTGTCATAAACGCCAAACTGCAACGCCCGTCCGTATGCAACGCGGTCGAAACAGTATTGATTCACGAAAAGTGGTCATATACAAAAGAATTGCTTGAAACGTTGCACGGAAAAGGGGTCGAATTGCGTGCCGACAAACAGCTTGCGGCTACATACCCGTTCGTCTGTGAGGCAAAAGAAGAAGACTGGGCGACCGAATTTTTAGCCCCAATTTTAGCGGTGAAGCTCGTCAAAACAGTCGATGAAGCCATTGAGCATATTGAACGCTACGGCACGAAACATTCGGAAGCGATTATTTCCGAATGCAATGAACATGTAGAGCAGTTTTTCGCGCGCGTCGATGCCGCTGTATTGTACCATAACGCCTCTACCCGTTTCACCGACGGCGAACAATTCGGGTACGGCGCGGAAATCGGCATTAGCACGCAAAAACTGCACGCCCGCGGCCCAATGGGCTTGCGCGCCATCACGACAACAAAAACGCTCGTGTATGGAAATGGGCAAGTTCGTAAATAAAAACCAGCCTCTATATGGGGCTGGTTAAAACATATTCAACAACTTTTTCCACTGTTCATAATACACATCTTTCGGGACTCGATACCATGTGTGAATTTTATTATGCTCGCTACAAAACTCATCACCTTCTAAAATATACACATAGTCACGCTTTTCGAAAATAATAATATGCCAACCTTGCTCGAGGTCAAAAAAAGGGCGATCAATTGTGCCGATCGGAATATCATGTTCATCCCACATCCCCAAAAATTCCTCTGCAAAATCCCACCATGGAAATGTAGTAACAATTTCATTTCGTTTTGCGCTATAAAAGTAAATATGTTTTCCCCATGTTTTGTTACTCTTAGCCGTTATTAAAATTTCAAAATCATCAATGATAGGAAAAGACTCTAAATCTAATGCCCTTAATGTAGACTCGTCTACATTCGTTAGCACTTTTTTATTGTTCAACGTCCGGCTTTTTCTGCGACAATGAAACAATCCACTTGTTGTTCCTCCCACTAACATACATATCCTCCTATACTTCGTCCTACCGAATCGCTTCTAATACTTCCGCAAACCGCTTGCGCTCTCCCTCCCATTTCGCTTCTTCCAATCGTAAGGAAATCGGAATATCGCAATGGATGACCGCAAGTTTTCGCGACAAATGAAGCAAGTCGAGATGTTCAGTTATTTTTTGTTGCTGGGCTTTCGTTAAGTTCGCTACGTTTGCCAAAATTCCTTCAATCGAGCCGTATTGTTGAATGAGTTTAAACGCTTGTTTTTCGCCGATGCCGCGCACGCCTGGGTAATTGTCGCTTGCATCGCCCATAAGCGCCTTCACATCGACGAGCTGCTGTGGTTGAATCCGTTTTTCTTCAATAAAGCGTCCGAGCGTATACGCCTCGTAGTTGCCGATGCCTTTTGCCAACAAATAGACAGTGACACGCTCTGAAAGAAGCTGAAACAAATCGCGGTCTCCGGTTACAATCGAAATGCCCATCTCATCACGATATTGCTTTACAAGCGAGCCGATGCAATCGTCCGCTTCGGCACCAAGTACGCCGATATTCGGAATACCTAGCATCGCAACCGCTTCTTTCGCCAAATCAAACTGCGGCATTAATTCATGCGGCGGCTCGCCTCGATTCGCCTTATAATCTGGAAACCATTCGGTGCGAAACGTCGTGCTTCCCATATCCCAACAACAAATGACATGCGTCGGCTGAAATGCATTTGTTGCTGCTTCGATTTGTTTCACTACCCCATATACCGCGTTCGTCGGCACGCCACGGCTATTGATCATCCAACGTGGTGCTGTCGCATAAAACGATCGAAACAATAACGCCATCCCGTCAATTAATAACAAATGTCCTCGTTCCATCTTCGTTGTCCTTTCTATGTATCGATGAAACAAGTATAACAAAAAACCACCCCATATAGGATGGCTGAAACGTTCAAACATATTTTGTCCAAGGTATAATTTATTGCAGACGTCTTTTTAAAAAACGAACTAACTTCATAATTGACCATACAATAACAAATACGACACCGTAAACAACGACAAAAATAACAATACCTTTTAATAAAAGAAGTAAAATTCCTTTCCAACTCTCTTTAGACCAACTCATGTACAAAAGACACATAAGAAATGCAAAGAAAGCAATGTAACTTTTTTTCATGATAT
Source organism: Anoxybacillus eryuanensis (assembly GCF_051200995.1). NCBI lineage: Bacteria > Bacillati > Bacillota > Bacilli > Caryophanales > Anoxybacillaceae > Anoxybacillus > Anoxybacillus eryuanensis. The sequence goes on from NZ_JBPODS010000002.1 coordinate 137,223, forward strand.
TTCCTCTTTCATACTTTGAAGTCATAAGTAGATAAAACACCATTAACTCGAAAACCAAATGTTTTTATTTCTAAATCGTACTCTAGATTGAAGGGCATGATACGAATTTTCCAAATACCATCTGGTTTATCCAAATGAAGAAAAAAAGAAAAATCTACAATTGAAAATACTTTTTGTATCTTTTTTCTGATCAAGTTCTATCTTAATCCTAAAAACTGCTTCTCCATGTGGATGATACCATATCATTTCAACAAATCTATCAGTTTTTTCAACATGCGAAATAACACAATGAATGATACAGTATTTGTCAAGTGGAGTAAAAACTTTTTTTATCTCTAAAGGATTACGCTCACCGTCAAGTTCAGTGCAACTATTTACACTAAATAACTGTAGATGAACAAATTTACTAACATAAATTTACAAACAAACAAAAAAGAAGACATGAACCCGATTCCTTGGTTAGAATAGATGTGCCACAACTACTCACAAGGAGGTTCATGTCTCATCAAAGTTCGACAGGTAACAGGCACAACGACATCCTGCGCAAGAGAAAAGGGCAAAGTCTTGTGGAGTTCATTTACAGCGCAGCAAAACAAAATATTCCTATTGATACCGTGAAAAACAGCTCCATGTGGCATAGGGGGTACCCTGTTTGCCTTTTTCACATAATAATTATTGTCATGAAAATTGCTCAACTACAGTTACATATCAATTACATATCAATATATCCTGCTTTGACAAGGGAAAAAAGATATAGCTTGTAATCTATGTTTCCGATGACACAGTTTTCAGGGGCTATTCCTTTGAACACAATTAATTCATGAGATATCTTTTCACATTGTCCATGAGTCGAGAGAAACGAGCCTAGGTATGTTCCGTCAGGGCTTTGAAAAAATATATAGAGTAAACTTCCTTGACCTATAGCATGTAATCGATCTTCAACTACTGAATGATCTACCTTCTTATTAAGCACTCCATTCAATCTCATAAATTCTAAATGATCTTTTTTCTCTTCCTCACTGAACAAATTTTTTAAAACTTCTGGATCGTGTATAGCATAACATTTTGTCACATGAGAAGAATTAAAATAAGGATCATTTTGTAGTTCTGGAAATAATTTAATATCCACTTCTTCAGCATTATATTTAGTTTTTAGAATATTATCAATTTGGTTTAGATTAAATTTAGGAAGGTTCAATTGTTTGTATTTTTTATGAGCTTCAAGTTCATCAAAATCATTAAATGATAGAATCATCATATCCCCCCGTTTTTAGTACGAATAGAATGAATGACCTCCAGAACGATTCCATTTGTGGAAATGAGGTAAAAATTTAGGATAAGATCCATGTGGTGAGTCAAAAACTGGCTCTCTACCACCACCAGCCTCCTTAGCTACTTTTTTTGCTAATCCACTTGTTTTTGACCAAACGTTATTAGTTTCGAAATCTTTTCCATTCAACCTGCTTATTGCTTCACTCAAAGAGATAGGATTACCAATATATACTCCTTCCTTTGTTTTTAGATAGGCTGCATAATGGTCATAATTCTTATTTCGTAATGTTGGAACTATCTCAGATGCTAAAGTATAAGTTACCCCTGCTATCACAAATGCAAGACCAAGAGCAATTAAATGTTCTAATAGAGCTTCACCTACAACTACAGCGATTGGAATCAGGAATGCAAAAGATGCATGCAATTCATTTGTATTTATTTCGTATTTTTCACCTGTATTCATATCTGTAAAAGTGGCGACTATTCCATATTCTGTAGCCTGTTGTACATCTACCTTGTATTCTTTCTCTACTTGGTTTCCTTCAGAATCTGTTTCTACAGATTTCACTGTAAATTCCCTCGTATCTTTATCCATAGACAGAGAGACAGTGGCATGCCCATCATCAGTAGCATCTGTTGCAACATCACTAGTCCCTTCTATTACGTTGTCAATATCAGTTGAAACTTCACTCTGAATCTCTAATGTTTTCTCGTTATTTTGTACAACTGTAATATTTTCTTCATTTACTACACCCGTTTGTGTCGAGGTGTCTGTTATCTCATCTGCTAATACGTTACTACTTACTGGTATTATTCCAATAAGAAGAATTAAAGTCAATGGAATGGATATAACCCGTTTAAATTTAAACATTCATATCTCACCTTTTTATGATAATTTTACAAATCCGTTCCCATAATATGTTTTATTTCCTATTTTTATAGAATATCTTCTTAAAATATCTATCACTTCAGATGAAAACTTTTTATTCTTTTTAAGTTTAGATATTCCAAATTGCTCTGGTTCCTCTAAAATAATAGCAACAATTCCTGTTACATAGGCCGCTGCTAAGGAAGTTCCGCTATACATGCCATAGCCGCCATTATTGGACGTGGTTAGAATATCTACACCTGGAGCAGAAAAATCAATCTTTCCCCGTGCTGAAAAACTGGCCATTTTATAATTACTATTTACTGCTGTTACAGAAATAACATCTTTATAATTAGCAGGATAATCTGTCTTTCCCCCATAATTATTTCCTGCAGCAGCTACAACGATTATGCCAGAGTTAATAGCAGTTTCAATTGCTTTCCGCAGTTCTGGATTATCCAATGACATGCCAAAACTAATATTCATTACCTGTACTTTATTATCAATGCACCATTTGATTCCTCTTACTAAGTCTCTAACATTTCCACGCCCTTTATCATCCAGAACTTTTACTGAATATATTTCTACGTTAGGAGAAACTCCTCGAATGCCAATCTCGTTATCACTAGCAGCTATAATACCTGCAATAGCTGTTCCGTGACCATATGTATCATACAGAGGTTGACCTGGATTGATTGCATTAAACTCCTTTACTACTTTTCCTTTAAGATCCTCATGTTCTCTGTTAATACCACTATCTAAAATTGCAACCTTAACTTTTGAGACAAGCTCCTGCTTAACCTGCAGTTTATTGATACCTATACTATTTGCTCCCCAGGGAATAACTTGTTTTTTAGTACTCATCAGTAACTGCATATCATTTAATTTTCTTCGTGAGTTATCTATCAGCCTTAGATGGTTTGATTTTTCCCCTCCATCATTAGCACTACTGGCATGTGTTTTGAAATTATCAGTTTTAAAAAAATTCTTTGAAACATAAAAGGAAATTACTAGAACCAACGATAGTATCAGTAAAATAATCTTTTTCAACCTAACCACCCCCTTTCTAGCAAAATAGGACTATTTAATTAAACTCGTGGTACTAGTTGAACTCTTCCACTCAACTAACACCACGGGTTAATAATAATAATATCTGTCAACCCCTTTTTTAGAATAAATTGTATATAAAGAAACAAAAAACCACCCTAAGATAAAGGGTGGCTGATGTTAGAAGAAACGCGAATCGTTTGTTTTTTCGTTAGTTCTTTATCAACCTTCAATAGCTCTTTTTTCTCCCAGCTAACAACATAGTCTTCCCATAAAACGTGGCACGAGTGATCGTCAACTTCAAGTACGATACCACGCACACCATCACGCATAAATACGACGCAATCTCCGACTTGAACCATGCACATCACCCTAGACGGAAGACGATGCCATGACCGCCGCGTGGATATTCCCAGCGAATGTTTTCGTGCGGACAGCCGATGCGACAGCTGCCGCACTCATGACAGCCTTCATAGCCAACGTGCATCCGAACTTCTTCCCATTTATAAACAGCTGCTGGGCAAAAAATTGTACAAATTTTATCGGGGCATTTCGTTAAACAAATGTTGTCATCAAGCACGTGAAGATGCGATTTCGTATCCGCGTTAAAACGGACTAAATATTGCTTTTCTTCAATCGTTTGCGCCTTCATCATTTCATCACCTTCCACGCTTTCATCATATCGCGCACCAGTTTAAACTTCTGCTTTGTCGAGCCGAGATCATGCCAAATTTTTTTCTGTTTTTCCCATTTTGACGCACCGTCCACTGTAAACATTTGGCTTGCTGCGCGGTTCATCATCGGGATATATTGTTCAAAATATTGTGGGAATCTCTCAAAATGATGCGTCGCGTCTTTATATTTTTTCAAATCTTGCCCGATAAAGCTTTCCATGAGCTTCATTCGGTATTGGTCAAGCATGCTTTCGGAAAAGTCGTTTCGTTCTTTTGCCATGATGATTGTTTCTGCCGCTAACCGACCGGACGTCATCGCCATGTTGGAACCTTCGCGATGAATTGCATTGACAAGCTGTGCCGCATCTCCAACGACAAGCACTCCGTTTCCTGCCACTTTCGGAATCGAATGATAGCCGCCTTCTGGAATTAAATGCGCTAAATATTCCACCGGTTCACTACCTTGAATGTACGGGCGAATCATTGGGTGATTTTTTACATATTCAAGCAGTTCATAAGGCTTGATTTTATGCTTAATTAATCCGGATAAAAGTGTACCAACGCCGATACTAAGCGTGTCTTTATTCGTATATAAAAATCCCGTTCCTAAAATCCCTTTTGTTGCATCGCCAAAAATTTCAATCGTACAGCCTTGATTCGCTTCAAGATTAAATCGATCTTCAATAATATTTTTATCTAATTTTAAAATTTCCATCGTCGCTAAAGCGACTTCATCTGGCCGCCATTCACGATGGAAGCCGAGCTGCTTCGCAAGCAACGAGTTGACGCCATCCGCTAACACGACGACATCGGCATAAATATCCCCATCTGGCCGGTCCGTACGGACGCCAACGACGCGGCCGTTTTCGACAATACATTCGACCGCTACCGTCTCACATACAAGAAGCGCTCCTTGTTCGACTGCTTTTTCCGCAAACCATTGGTCAAATTTCGCACGCAATACGGTAAAATTATTGTACGGCTCACGCCCCCATTCTAACCCTTTATAGCTAAACGTGACGGCCGATTGTTTATCCATCATCATAAACCGTTGCTCAACAATCGGGCGTTCTAACGGCGCTTCTTTATAAAACTCGGGAATAATATCTTCCATCATTTTGCGGTACAATACGCCGCCCATAACGTTTTTCGCCCCTGGATACTCGCCACGTTCTAGAAGCAACACGTTTACTCCAGCTTTTGCTAGTTCATAGGCACAAGCCGTCCCAGCTGGGCCTGCGCCAACGACAATACAATCAAATTTTTCAGACATGGCGGATCTCCTCCTTCACATCGGCAGCTGCTTTTAGCTTCGGAATTTCTTCTTTGAATCGTTCGATTAACAGCGGAACGATTTCAAACGCATCGCCAACAATGCCGTAATGACATGATTGGAAAATCGGTGCGTTCGGGTCTTTATTGATGGCGATAATGAGGTCGGAATTTTGCATACCGACGACGTGTTGAATGGCACCCGAAATGCCGATCGCAAAATAAATTTTCGGCGTCACTGTTACGCCGGTTTGCCCGACTTGGTGATGATGGTCAATCCACCCTGCCTCGACGACATCACGGCTCGCCCCAACTGCACCGCCAAGCACTTCGGCTAGTTGGTGAATGAGTTGGAATCCTTCTTTGCTGCCCATGCCTTTTCCGCCAGCAACAATAATATCCGCTTCATCAATTCTCGCTTTTTTCGTTGCCTCTCTTACAATCTCTAATACTTTCGTCCGCATCTCTTCTTCGCGTAATTCAATGTGTTCTTCCACTATTTTTCCTGTTCTCGACGGATCTGGCGGTAGCGCTTTCATTACTTTTGGACGAACGGTTGCCATTTGCGGACGATATTTTTTACATAAAATTGTCGCCATAATGTTTCCGCCAAACGCAGGACGGCTCGCCAATAATAGCCCGGTGTCTTCCTCAATATCGAGTATCGTTGTGTCGGCCGTTAAGCCTGTCGGTAAATCGGTAGCGATGGCGCTTGCTAAATCTTTTCCAGATGGCGTTGCTCCATATAAAATAACTTCAGGTTTATGTTTATGACAACAATCTAGTAATGCGCGCATATATGGTTCTGTTCGGTAATGCTCAAAAATCGGATCGTCATATACATATATAACATCCGCACCGTATTGAAAAAGCGTTGGTGCAATTGTTTTTACACCACTACCAATTAAAACACCAGCGAGTTCTGTTTTCCGTTTATCTGCAAGCGCACGTCCTGCTCCTAACAGCTCTAACGATACAGGCGCAACGTGTCCGTCTTTCACTTCAATGTATATCCATATCCCCCGGTAATTATCAAAATTCATCGCTACTCCCCCTATGAAAAAAGCTCTTTTTTCTCAAGTACAATAGATAGAAGTTCGCTCACTTGTTGTTCTTTTGTTCCTGTTAATATTTTTCCACCTTCCGGTTTTGGCGGTGCCCATACTTTTGAAACAATCGTTGGAGATCCTTTTAGTCCTAGTTGTTTGCGGTCAACATTTTCTAAGTCGTCTGCTGTCCAAATCGTTGGTTGATATCGTGCGGCTTTAATCATGTTTGGCAAAGGTGCAAAGGAGATGTCGTTGATGTCTTTTTCTACGGTAAACAAACAAGGTAACTGCGATTTCACCACTTCATATCCATCTTCTAGTTTGCGATGAACAATCGCATACCCTTTTTCTTTATTTACTTCAACAACTTTGTTTACGCCAGTGAGAGGAGGAATATTTAAACGACGTGCAATGCCTGGCCCGACTTGTCCTGTATCTCCGTCAATCGTCATTTTTCCACAAATAATGAGGTCAATCGGACGCTGTTTTGCGATTTTTTCAAGCGCTTTTGTCAATGCATAGCTTGTAGCGAGCGTATCTGCTCCGGCAAATGCTCGGTCGGAGATCATATACCCTTCATCTGCTCCAAGCTCAACACATTTTTTAATGGCTTTTACTGCTGGTGGAGGACCCATCGTTAAGACAGAAACGGTTCCGCCATATTTCTTTTTTAAACGAACAGCCTCTTCTACCGCATGAGCATCATACGGATTCAAAATGGCAGGAGCGCTCCCACGGTCCATCGTGTTCGTTTTCGGATTCATTTTAATAATTTTCGTATCTGGTACTTGCTTAATACAAGCTACAATATGTAGCATATGTTCACCTCCATATCCACTTGATGTATGAATATTCTAGCATAATTCATAAACCATCCGTCATAATAATCAGAAAATTTACTATTTTGTTCACAATCTCAGCGAACAGTCGAACGAATAACGACGCCGCGACGAACCATTTCTTCAATATAGCGATCGCCCGGAACGATTTGCTCAGGTGGGTATGCCCCGCGCTTTTGAATCGTTCCGTCTCCAATCATTTGTGCAACGACAGAAATGGTATATGCAGTGGAACGTGCCATGGCCGTCACATGTTTGTGGCGATCTTTTTCTGTCACCATTTCGTATTCATACGTTCTTTCTTTCCCGTCTTTTTCCCCTGCTACAACGACACGCAATAAAACAACATCGTCTTTTTCTTTTAACTCCAAAAGCGGTGTGAGCACTTTCAATAATACATCGCGTGGACGTACGACTATCCCGTCTACCTCCACTTCATAATCGCGATGTGTTAGTTGTAAATCAACAAGGAGTTGAAATTTTTCCGCATGACCTGGATAGCGAATGGTTTTATATTCTAAACATTTTACATTCGGGTAGGAACGCGGCAACGTTGATGTTCCTCCTGATGTATGAAACGCTTCAAGCGGTCCGAAACGTTCAAAATAAATCGTTTCAACTTCTGATAAAGACGGCACTTGTTGTTTTTGCCCATCACGAATAATAAACGAAGGATCGGTGTAATGATCAAGCAAACCTTCAAGGGAAAAGACGTGATTGTATCCAAGTGGTGGCTCTGGCCGAAGAGGAATGCCACCAACATATAATTTAATAGTATGAACGCGATCAAGTTTACTTGCTCCATATCCTGTTAAAATATTAATCATCCCTGGAGCAACGCCTAAATCGGGAATTAACGTGACTCCTGCTCGTTTTGCTTGCTCATGTAAAGCGAGAACCCGGTCGGTCACATGTCCGATATGGCCACCTAAGTCTACGGCGTGTACACCCGTTTCAATGGCCGCTTTCGCTACCTTTTCGTTAAACGTATAAAACAGTGCATTGATGGCCACATCATGCCCATGCATCGCAGCCTGCAGTTCTTGATCATTCGCTGCATTCACTCGCTTCACTTTCACTTTTTCTGATGCCAACGAACGTTGAACGGCTTTTGCTTTCTCCTCATCGACATCAGCAAGCGTCACCGATGACACCGCTTGCTGTTCAATTAAATCGCGTACAGCTTCTTTCCCCATTAAACCTGCCCCAAGAACAATGACATTCATCTTTCAACCTCCTCACACATCAATTTGTGCACGTTGTAATTTACCACTATAGTCAACGTAAATGCTTTTCCACTCCGTAAACACATCAAGTGCAGCTACACCTGAATCACGATGCCCATTCCCTGTTCCTTTCGTTCCACCGAACGGCAAGTGGATTTCTGCCCCTGTCGTTCCCGCGTTAACGTATACAATTCCTGTATCGAAATCGCGCATCGCTGTAAAAGCTCGGTGAATATCACGTGTAAAAATGGCACTCGAAAGTCCATAATCAACGCTGTTATTGACTTCAATCGCTTCTTCTAAACTGCGAACACATATGATCGATGCGACTGGACCGAAAATTTCTTCACGTGCAATAGTCATTGTTGGTGTGACGTTTGTAAACAATGTTGGGGCATAATAAAACCCGCCTTTATACTGATCACCTTGCATGATATAGCCTCCTGCAAGCAACGTTGCTCCTTCGTTTTTCCCGATTTGAACGTAATGATGAATTTTTTGCAATGCCTCTTGATTAATGACTGGTCCAACTTTCACTCCTTCCTCTAGGCCGTTTCCAACCGTTAATGTGTTCATCGCCGCGAGTAAACGTTCTTCCAATTGTTGTTTCACACGTTCATGAACGATAATTCGACTGCATGCAGTACAGCGTTGCCCAGACGTACCAAAAGCGCTCCATATGATCGCCTCCACAGCAAGTGAGATATCAGCATCGTCCATGACGATAATGGCGTTTTTCCCACCCATTTCAAGCGATACTTTTTTCAACTGACGGCCGCACGTTTCGGCAATTCGTCTTCCGACTTCATTGGATCCTGTAAACGAAATCACTTTGACATTTGGATGTTTAACAACCGCTTCGCCAACAATAGAACCGCGTCCATGTACAACATTGAATACACCATTTGGTAATCCGGCCTGCTCGAATATTTGCGCAAGTTGCTGTGCCATCATTGGTGTTTCAAGCGCGGGTTTCCAAACGACTGCATTTCCGGCAACGATGGCAGGAAACGACTTCCACGTTGCGATCGCAATTGGAAAGTTCCACGGAGTAATTAAACCGACGACGCCAATCGGGGCGCGAACGCTCATCGCAAATTTATTCGGCAACTCTGACGGAGTCGTATCACCAAATAACCGTCTACCTTCTCCTGCCATGTAAAACGCCATATCAATCCCTTCCTGCACTTCACCACGCGCTTCTTCAATGACCTTTCCCATTTCCATCGTTAATAGGCGAGCAATTTGTTCTTTCCGTTCCTGTAGCAACATACCGACTTTATAAAGCACTTCAGCACGCTTCGGTGCAGGAACGAATGCCCATGTTTTCTGTGCCCGTTTCGCCGCCAACACCGCCTGTTCCACATCTTGCTCATTTGAGATCGTCACTTCTCCAATACTTTCACCATTAGCTGGATTAATAATTGGAACAAACTGCTCACTTATAGACGGCATCCATCGTCCATCAATATAGTTTAATACTTTCATTGTTTTCCTCCTCTCACTTGTTCAACTGTTAAAAATGGCGATAATACGTGCCGATCTGTTATCACTTCGATGACAGTCGGCTTATTGCTTTGAAGTGCCTTGGTGAGCGCATGTGAAAATTGTTCTCCGCTTTCTACACGTATACCATCAGCTCCGAGGCTATATGCTACGTTTGCGAACGATATATTGCTTAAGTCTGTTCCGATGACGCGGTTTGGGTAACGGAGCTCTTGGTACATACGAATCGTTCCATACATTTGATTGTTAAATACGATACTAATGATAGGAATGTTGTATCGAACGGCCGTTTCTAGTTCTTGCATCGTCATCATAAACCCACCATCCCCACTCAACGAAATGACCGAACGATGCGGATGAGCTAATTTTGCACCAATGGCTGCGGGTAGTCCATAACCCATCGCTCCTGACGTTGGTCCAATATATGTATGTTGCTGAAATTGAAAAAATGAATGAAGCCAACTTGCGAAATTGCCAGCATCATTTGTAATAATCGAGTTTGAGGGGAGAAGGTGTTGGATGTCATCAATGACACTCTCATTTATGTTACGTTTAACAGGTGGAAGCGATGATACGTGTTCATACGCTTTTCGTCGTTCTTTTGTCCACGCCGCCCAAGTTGGTTGAAGCTTAATGGTAAGCAATCGCTGTAAAACTTCTTTCGCATCAGAAACAATTCCAATGTGTGGGGAATATGTCACACCGATAACATCGTAATCAATGTCGATATGGATGAGTTGTTGCGTTGATAATAACTTATAATCTTGTGTCGTCACTTCTGATAACCGTGTACCGATTGCTAAAACAACATCGGCTTGTTCAACTGTTTCAATAATCACTCGATGCGTTCCTAAACCGAGATGACCAACATACAGCGAATGATCGTTTGGAAATACATCATGCCGACGAAAAGACGCCATAACTGGAAGCGACCATTTTTCAGCGAACAAACGAAGAACATCGGTAGCTTTTGAACGTATAACCCCTCCACCGGCAATGACAACTGGACGTTTTGCTGACTGTAGCAGTTGCTCGATACGCCCAACGTCTTCTTCGTTTGGTGCTGGTTTTGGAACAAATGTTTTAGAAAATTTGACATCATGAATTTGTTCATGAAGAATATCTTCAGGAAGCGAAACGACAACTGGACCAGGTCTCCCTGTTTGTGCGATTCGAAACGCCCTTGTTAGCAATTCTGGTAATCTTTTTGCTTCGTCAATTTCTACCGCCCATTTTGCTAGCGGGCGAAAAAACGCTTCAACATCTACCTCTTGAAATCCTTCACGTCCCCGAAACGATCGTGCAACTTGTCCTAATAATACAACCATCGGCGTTGAATCTTGCTTCGCTGTATGAATACCGATGGCAGCATTCGTCGCCCCTACCGCTCTCGTTGCCATGACGACACCAACTTTTCCGCTTGCCTTCGCATATCCTTCTGCCATAAAGGCAGCTCCGCCTTCATGACGAGCAGAAATGAGCTCGATCATCTGTTCAGAAAAAAGGGCATCAAGAATCGGCAAATAACTTTCCCCTGGCACGCAAAAAACGTGAGAAATGTCCTCGCTTTTCAAACATTGAATGATCACCTCAGCTGCATTCACCGCAAGCCCTCCTTTCTTTTTGTATCATGTATACACAAATGAATTTGTTTTATGACCTTGCAAACAAAAAGAGGCGCATATTCGCCCCTCTACATTCGATGTACATGTTCTGTTCGTTCCATCACTTTTTTCTTTATTCGTCCGATAAAAAATGCACCAATAACCCACCATCCAATAAATATGAGCCACTCATACGGCCAAACGAGCTGCGATGGCATACCTGGCATGTATAAAACAATAAATCCGATCGACAACACGAGTGCAATCCAACCAACAGCTGGCGATTTCCCCACTTGGAATGGCCGTGGCATATTTGGTTCTTTTTGACGCAACGCGATAAATGACCAAGCAACGAGGAAATAGGCGATGATGATCGAAAAACCTCCCGCATCTACAAGCCAAACGAGCATTGGTCTGCCAAGTAGAGGAGCAAACGTGGCGAGCGTTCCAATGAATAAAACTGCGTTTGATGGTGTTTTGTATATTGGGTGCATGTGGGCAAACCATTGTGGAAGAAATTCTTCTTTCGCCATCGCGTAGAGTACGCGACTTCCCCCGATAATAAATGCATTCCAGCTTGTCAAAATACCTGCTAATCCGCCGATAATAAGCACTTTTGAAAAAAACGAACTACCTAATGCAGCTGCCATTGCATCCGCTGTTGGAAGAGATGAATTTGTTAACACATCGTCTGGTAAAATGTAAGATACCGCAAACACAACGGCGACATAAAACAAAACAGCTAGAGCGACGGACAAAATAAGAAGTTTCCCAATAGACCGTTGTGGGATTTTCATTTCCTCCGCTGTTTGAGGAATAACGTCAAAGCCGACAAACATAAATGGTGTCATCACCAACACAGCGAGCAAGCCAGCGGAACCGTCTTTAAATAACGGCTGCAAATTTGCTGTTTCTCCGTTTACAAGCGAACCACCTAAAAGTGCCATACCAACAAGAAAAATGACAAACGTTAATACAACTTGTAAGAAAGCGGCACTTTTTACGCCACGATAGTTGATCCACGTAATAATGACGGAACCGAGCATACCAACCATCACCCACGAGGCGTTTACCTCCCACCCCGCAATCGTCCAAAGGTAACCAAATTTAAATGTTGGAAATAAATATTCAATAACGGTTGGAAGCGCAACGGCTTCAAACGCTACAACCGATAAATAACCAAGGGCAATGGCCCAGGCAGCGATAAACGAAGCTTTAGGACCGAGAGCACGCAAAACGAAATAATGTTCCCCCCCTACTTTCGGCATAGCTGATGATAACTCCGCATACGTTAAACCGACAAAAATAACGAGAATTCCCCCAATTAAAAAGGCGATGATAGCCCCGAGTGCACCTGCACTCGTGATCCACGTACCTGAGAGTACAACCCATCCCCAACCGATCATCGCACCAAATGCCAATAACAACACATCGAGTTTCGTTAGTACTTTGTGAAACTGTTGATCCATCACATGTCCCCCTTTCACATTTTTGGATGCGGTCGAATAGAAATCGTTTGATACGCTGTAAAAAACTCAATGGCCGCTTGCCCTTGTTCACGCGTACCTGAGCTTGATTGCTTCATCCCGCCAAACGGGGCTTGCGGTTCTGCACCTCCTGTTTCACCGTTCACTTGCACCATGCCCGCTTCGATATGTTCAATAAAGTAAAGCGCTTTCGATAAGTTATTTGTAAATAATGAAGCGCTTAAACCGTAAATGCTGTCGTTTGCCATGTTAATCGCTTCATCAATAGATGCTGCTTCTACAATTGACAACACAGGTCCAAATATTTCTTCTCTCGCGATGGTAGCGTGATGAGAAACAGAGTCAAATACAGTTGGCTCAATATACCAACCTATATCATCGCTAGCACCTCCTCCAACAAGCAACCGCCCTTCTTGTTTTCCAATATGGATATAGCGCTGAACGGTTTCAAATTGTCCTTTCGAAACAACCGGTCCCATCGTCACTTGATCATTCATCCCATTGCCGACACGAATGCGTTTCACATGTTCAATCACACGTTCTCGAAATACGTCCATGACTTCTTTTTCAACAAATACCCGACTCGTTGCTGTACAACGTTGTCCAGTTTGTTTCATTGCTCCTTCCACGACAAGTCGAGCAGCAAAATCGACATCTGCATCACTTAAAACGATGGCTGGATTTTTCCCACCGAGCTCAAGTTGATATTTCGCCCCACGAGCTGCCGCTTTTTTCGCAATCTCACTACCAATCGCATTCGAACCAGTAAACGTAATCGCATCAACCCCATCATGCTCAACAATCGCATCGCCGATGGAACTACCGCGACCAACAACTAAGTTTAAAACACCTGGAGGTAGCCCTGCTTCTGCAAACAATTCAACAATGCGAGCGCCAGTCGCACTTGCTTCTAGCGCAGGCTTAAATACGACCGTATTACCGTAAACGAGAGCAGGAGCGATTTTCCAGACCGGAATGGCGAGCGGAAAATTCCACGGAGCAATGACTGCGACAACACCGACAGGAACACGCTTTGTAAAAAATAAGTTTTTAGCATCAAACGATGGTAGAACTTCACCAATTTTCCGCAATCCTTCCCCGGCATAATAACGTAAAATAGCCGCGCTGCGATACACTTCTCCTTTCGTTTCAGCAAAACGTTTCCCCATTTCTTTTGTAGCCAATTGTGCCAATTCATTTGCATGTTGCTCAAATAAATAGGCGACTTTTTGTAAGTACGCGCCACGTTCTGGCGCCGCTGTTTGCGCCCATGTTTTCTTTGCTTTCACCGCAGCCAACACTGCCTCATCTACATCATGAATAGATGAACCAGCGACAACCGCAATAAGCTCTGTTTTGTCTGCTGGATTGTAGCGTTCAATCATTTCATTTCTTCCTTCGATCCATTGTCCATCGATATAATTTTTCACTTCACGCATCATTTCACCACCTTTTGTTGCACGTCTGTTAGTAAGTCACGCAAAACCGAAAAGCCACGCTCTAACTGTTCATCCGTCATGACGAGCGGTGGTAAAAAGCGAACGACGTTACTATACAATCCAGCACTTAAAAAAATCGCCCCACGCTTCCACGCTTGAGAAACAATATATGCCGTTTGTTCTTTCGCCGGCGTTTTTTGATTACGATCAGTCACAAGTTCAATCGCGCACATCGCTCCAAGTCCACGTACGTCCCCAATAATGTCAAACTGCTGCTTCATTTCTGTTAAAAGCGTCATCATTTTTTCACCCAAATGGCGGGCACGCTCAATAAGCTGTTCTTCTTCGATCACATCTAAAACGGCTAATGCTGCGGCACATGCAAGCGGACTTCCAGAAAACGTACCGCCAAGCTGACCAACTTCTGGTGCATCCATCATTTCACTTCGACCAACGACCGCACTAATCGGTACACCCGCCCCCATCGACTTTGACAACGTCATTAAATCAGGCGCTACTCCAAAGTGCTCCATCGCAAACATGCGACCTGTTCGCGCAAAACCCGTTTGGATTTCATCCGCAATCATGACAATGCCATGTTCATCACAAATACGACGAATGGCTTGCATAAATGTTGCGGATGGAACAACAAATCCTCCTTCTCCTTGAACAGGCTCAATAATGATTGCTGCCACATGATCAGGTGCCACTTCAGCGACGAAAAATTGTTGCAATGCTTCAATAAGTCGTTCATCCACCTCATCTGCTGTTTGACCGTTTGCACGGTAATAGTATGGATATGGAAATTTATAAACTTCTGGTGCGAACGGACCGAATCCTTTTTTATATGGCATCACTTTACTCGTTAACGACATCGTCAATAACGTCCGTCCATGATACCCACCTGTAAACGAAACAACCGCAGGACGCCCTGTATATTTCCTTGCAATTTTCACGGCATTTTCGACTGCTTCTGCACCACTATTTAAAAAGATCGTTTTTTTCGAAAAATCGCCCGGTGTTAACTGATTCAATTTTTCTGCTAATAACACATACGATTCATACGGTGTGACATGAAAACATGGATGAATAAACGCTGCTGCTTGCTGCTGGATAGCAGCGACGACTTTCGGATGACAATGTCCGACGTTTTGTACACCAATTCCTCCGGCAAAGTCGATGTATTCGCGATCGTCTATGTCGCGAATGATCGCTCCCTTCGCTTCTTTAATAAAAATTTCTGTCACATTATACGGAGCCCGCGCAACTGCCTCTTTTCTTCGTTCCATCCAATTCGACATTATCTCTCCCCCTTCGACAAATAAAAAGCCAGTTTAATCATCGTGATGACACAATGACTAAACTGGCTGGTGCTTATGTGTTTCTCGCCGATGAGACGAGTAAAATAAGCTCCACAGTTTTTTGCTTATTTGCTTTTATTTTAAGACAATCTTTTTTATTTTGTCAAACTATTTTTAAAATAAAAAATATTTACAAAATAAACATATTGCTTTATACTGAAAGTAGCTAACCCCACCAGACGACGAACCGTTTGGTTTCGGGTAGCAACTTCACTATTTCTTAAAGAACTGTTCCGATTCGACCGACTTTTCTTTTCGAAAGGCACGCTCGGATCGTTCATGCCAGTTCCTTTCCTGTATGTTTTTAGGAAGGGACTGGCTTTTTTATTACAAAAATATGGAGGTGAGCAAATGACGGGAGCTTTAGATGGCATTCGTGTTCTTGACTTAACACGCGTTCTTGCCGGTCCATATGCCACGATGATTTTAGGTGATCTTGGGGCGGATGTCATTAAAGTCGAAGCACCTGGTGGATCGGATGATACACGATTTTGGGGACCACCGTTCCAAAACGGTATGAGCGCTTACTATGCAGCGGTCAATCGAAATAAACGAAGCATAACTGTCAATTTAAAAGAAGAAAGCGGAAAAGAAACGGTCCGTCAACTCGCAAAAACAGCCGACGTCATTATACACAATTTTAAAACCGGGACGATGGAACGGCTCGGACTTGGATATGATGATCTTTCTGCCATCAATCCGAAACTCATTTACTGTTCCATTACCGGATTTGGTGAAACAGGTCCATATCGCCATTTAGCTGGCTACGATTATATCATTCAAGCGATGAGCGGTTGGATGAGTATTAACGGTACAGAACAATCCGGTCCGTTAAAAGTCGGTGTCGCTGTTACAGATATTTTTACAGGTTTATATGCCGCCATTGCCGTACAAGCAGCGCTCATCGCTCGGGAAAAAACAGGGAATGGACAAAAAATTGATTTAAGTTTATTTGACTGTGCCATTAGCGCACTTGTCAACGTCGCATTGAACTATTTAATGTCGGGTGAAGTACCAAAGCCGTTAGGAAACGATCATCCGAATATCGTGCCGTATTCAACGTATGAAGCAAGCGATGGTTTGCTTGTTGTCGCAGTCGGAAACGATCGGCAATTTCAAGCGCTTTGTGAATTATTAGAAGATCAAACGATTGGTGCAGATGAACGGTTTCAAACAAATGCCGGTCGAGTCGCCCACCGTCATGAACTCAACCAACGGCTAAACGATGAATTAAAAAAGAAATCGCGTGCAGAATGGCAACGATTATTTGAACAAAAAGGCATTCCTTGTGGTCCTGTGCATACGCTTGAGCAAGTATTTCAACATCCGCAGACACTCGCACGCAATATGATTATTCGCATGGATCACCCAGATGTCGGTGAGTTAAAACTTGTCGGAACACCGCTAAAGTTTTCACATACACCGGTCACATATCGATTAGCACCACCGCTCGCAGGAGAACATAACCATTTATTTATTGAAGGAGGAAGCAAATATGATGAACTTTGATTTCACACAAGAACAAGAAATGTTAAGACAAACCGTAAGAAAATTTGTTGATAAAGAAATTTTACCTCATATTAAGGAATGGGATGAACGAGGCTATTTTGATCCAAACATTTTGAAGCGTTTAGCGGAATTAAACTTAATGGGTGTATGTATCCCTGAACAATATGGTGGAATGGGGATGGATTACAATTCGTTAGCTATTGTTTGTGAAGAGCTAGAACGTGGGGATACAGCATTTCGCACCGCTGTTTCTGTCCATATCGGGCTCAATAGTTTAACGTTACTTCAATGGGGGACAGAGGAACAAAAACAAAAATATCTTGTTCCACAAGCAAAAGGGGAAAAAATTGGCGCGTTCGGATTAACCGAACCGAACGCTGGTTCAGATGTTGCCGCTATTTCGACAACGGCTGTGCGCGATGGAGATGACTACATTTTAAACGGTCAAAAAACGTGGATTTCGCTTTGTGACATCGCTGACCATTTTATCGTTTTTGCTTACACAGACAAATCGAAAAAACATCGCGGCATTTCTGCCTTTATCGTCGAACGAACGATGCCCGGTTTTTCATCGCGTGCCATTAAAGGAAAACTCGGCATTCGCGCAGGCAATACAGGCGAGCTATTTTTCGACAACGTGCGCGTCCCAAAAGAAAATTTACTTGGAGAAGAAGGAGAAGGATTTAAAATTGCCATGTCCGCACTCGATAACGGACGATTTACTGTTGCTGCTGGAGCATGCGGTTTAATTATGGCTTGTTTAGAGGCGAGCGTGAAATATTGTCACGAACGAAAAACATTCGGAAAAGAAATTGGTCGTCATCAACTTGTACAACAAATGATCGCAAATATGGAAGCAGGCTTACAAATGAGCCGTTTGCTCGTATATAAAGCCGGATTTTTGAAAAATAAAGGGAGAAGAAATACGCGCGAAACGTCGCTAGCGAAATGGATGGCGTGCGACTTTGCCAACAAAGCGGCTGACGATGCCGTACAAATTCACGGTGCATACGGTTATTCAAATGAATATCCAGTCGAACGATATTTACGTAACTCCAAAGCTCCAGTCATTTATGAAGGGACGCGTGAAATTCATACAATTATGCAAGCGGAGTACGTCCTTGGCTATCGTCAAGACAAACCGCTTCGAAAAATGCTCCCAGCTTGGGAAGAAAAATAGAAGGTGCCCAACGCACCTTCTATTTTTCTGTATGCATCTTTTCTTCTAGTTTACAATATTGTTTATACAAATCTTTTAATGCTGCGCATAACGCTTGATTTGCCTTTCCTAAATACCCTTCATGTAATTGAGCAAGCGGCTCGTCGATTCCATCTTTTAATGAATGACCTTTTAACAATCGTGCCACATAATCGCGACCGTGCTCTGTGGCTAACGTACAAGAAGCATCAACAATGACGCCATACTTTTTATCTACTTCCGCCGTAATCGTCAACGTATCAAATACGCTTTTTGCCGCCATTCCTGAAGGCAATCGCGCATGACCGGCAATGAATTGCGTATTCATTTCTCTCCCCCCATCATCGTTTTACTTCTTTAATTATAACGGAGGCTGATTTTGTATTTACGACCAAGCTTTCGACAAAATACGCTAAATTTTCATAATTCCTCCCGTGCTTGCGGATGTTACAAGTTTTGAATAACGTGCTAAGTAACCTGTTTTCACTTTTGGTTCAAAACCTTTCCAATTCGCTTTTCGCTTTTCCCACTCTTCTTCTGGAACGAGGACATCAATTGTGCGTTTCACAATGTCAATGACAATGTGGTCCCCATTTTGTACAAAAGCGATTGGACCACCCTCAGCTGCTTCCGGCGATACGTGTCCGATGGATAAGCCACGGGAAGCGCCAGAGAAACGACCGTCCGTAATGAGCGCTACTTTCGTTCCTAATCCCATCCCAACAATTTGCGATGTCGGGGCTAACATTTCTGGCATGCCCGGTCCGCCTTTTGGTCCTTCATAACGAATGATGACGACATGTCCCGGTTGTACTTTTCCTGCCGCAATGCCTTCAAGTGCTTCTTCTTGAGAATCAAATACGATCGCTGGTCCTTCATGGCGCGTAATGCCGCCTTGAATGCCACCTGTTTTAATAATTGCACCATCTGGCGCTAAATTACCAAACAACACAGCTAGTCCACCTGTTTCTGAATACGGATTGTCAATTGGACGAATGACTTCATAGTTTTTCACTTCACACCCTGCAATGTTTTCACCGAGCGGTTTTCCCGACACCGTCAATGCATCTAAATGAAGCGTACCTTCTTTTTTCGACAATTCATGTAATACAGCCGATACCCCACCCGCTTCATGCAAATCTTCAATATGCATATCGGACGCTGGTGCGAGTTTCGCTAAATGCGGTACGCGGGCTGCTACTTCATTAATGCGCTCAAGCGGATAATGAATGCCCGCTTCGTTAGCAATGGCTAGCGTATGTAGCACGGTATTTGTTGAACCACCAAGAGCCATGTCGAGCGCAAACGCATTGTCAATAGCTTTTTCAGTTACAATATCACGCGGTTTAATATCATGTTCGATTAAATACATTAACTGTTGAGCAGAACGACGAACAAATTCTTTTCGTGCCGGATCAATTGCTAAAATCGTACCGTTTCCAGGAAGTGCTAAACCGAGTGCTTCGGCTAAACAGTTCATCGAATTGGCTGTAAACATTCCTGAACAAGAACCACAAGTCGGACAGCCGTACTGTTCCAACTCCTGTAATCCTCTTTCATCAATTTTCCCTGCTTGATATGCACCGACACCTTCAAATACAGAGGAAAGCGAAATTTTTTTTCCATCGCTTGTGACACCCGCCTTCATCGGTCCCCCGCTCACGAAAATTGTTGGGATATTTAAACGCATCGCTGCCATCATCATACCAGGTGTAATTTTATCACAGTTTGGAATGCAAACCATGCCATCAAACCAATGAGCAGAGATAACTGTTTCAACGGAATCAGCAATAATTTCACGGCTTGGCAACGAATAGCGCATACCGATATGCCCCATCGCGATGCCATCATCGACTCCGATTGTATTCATTTCAAACGGCACCCCACCTGCTTCACGAATCGCTTCTTTCACGATTTTCCCAAACTCTTGTAAATGAACATGACCTGGAATAATATCAATATACGAATTCACGACCGCAATAAACGGTTTATGAAAATCTTCTTCTTTTACTCCTGCCGCGCGCAATAAACTACGATGTGGCGCACGGTCAAATCCTTTTTTAATCATATCGCTACGCAAAACAAATCCCTCCATCTTTTCTGAACTTGTTAAACATTGTAACACTTTTTTAAATAAAATGACAATTCCAAAAAATAAAAATCCCTTTATCCACAAACATTGTAGATAAAGGGGGCATGTTCATTTATTGATCGCAGTCTGCTTTATCTTTATGTTTTTTTCTCTTTTGTTCATGAAGAAGCTGAATTAAATCGCTAACATCTTCTAGTTTAAATTGTAATAACATTTGGTTTTTAAGTACCGTCCTTAGCGTTCGCTCTACTGAACGGTTCACTTTCAGCAAATCGTGAAGCGATTGTGCTTTCGTCCCGCTTGCGCTTGTCGTCAACGTGCCTAATACTGCTTGTAACTTTTCTGCTTCTGCATTCATAATGTGAGCCAAACTCAGTTCTTCTAACGCAATTGATGCAAGCAATAACGACAGCACATCTTCTTCATCTAAGTCAATGTCCGGTTTAATGTTTGGGATGTTTGGAAAAGACAAGTAGATCATCTCCTTTTTTTATGATAACTCAATATATGCACAAAAAAAGGGGATGATTCATTTCCTTAACGTTTCATCAAGAAATCGCTCACTGCTTTCGCTGCTTCTCGTCCTTCGTGAATCGCCCAAACGACAAGGCTTTGTCCACGTCTTGCATCACCTGCTACAAATACTCCTTCGATATTCGTCTTGTATCTTGGCGCCTTCGCCTTTTTGTTTACTGTTTCTACTCCAAATTGTTGTAAAAGTGATGGCTCTGGTCCCTCAAAACCGATGGCAATCAACACGATGTCACACGACCATACTTTCTCTGTACCCGGAATTTCTTTAAATACAATACGCCCATGTTCATCTACTATTTTTTCCATTTGAATCGTATGCAACGCTTTTACTTTTCCACTTTCATCACCGACAATTTTTTTCGTTTGAATGCAATATTGCCGTGGATCCGCACCAAACTTCGCTTCCGCTTCTTCATACGCATAATCAACAGTAAAAATGAGCGGGTATTGCGGCCAAGGGTTATCATCCGTACGCTCTTTTGGCAACGCAGGATGTTTACCAAACTGCACCACGCTTTTACATTGTTGACGAAGTGCAGTTGCCACGCAGTCTGCTCCTGTATCACCGCCACCAATAACGATGACATGTTTATGTTTTGCATCAATAAACATCTCATCCTTTTCACCCGTCAATAACCATTTTGTCGTTACCGTTAAATAGTCCATCGCCAAATGAATGCCCGCTAATTCTCGTCCTTCGATGACGAGATCGCGTTGTTTTTGCGCTCCGATACAAAGCACAACAGCGTCGTATCGTTTCCGCAGTTCATCAGCGGTAATATGCTTGCCAACTTCCGTGTTTGTAATAAACGTAATCCCTTCTTCTTCAAGCAAACGTACACGTCGTTCAACGACATCTTTTCCAAGTTTCATATTTGGAATGCCATACGTTAACAAACCACCTATGCGATCCGCACGTTCATACACAGTCACAAAATGACCTGCTTGATTTAATTCGTCTGCACATGCTAAGCCGGAAGGTCCTGATCCGATCACCGCTACCTTTTTTCCTGTGCGCTTTGTCGGTATGCGTGGTTGAACCCACCCTTCTGCGAATGCTTTGTCGATGATTGCTCGCTCGATTCCTTTAATGGCTACCGGGGAATCGAAAATAGCTACAGTGCACGATCCTTCACACGGTGCTGGGCAGACACGTCCCGTAAACTCGGGAAAGTTATTCGTTTTTACTAACCGTTCAAACGCTTCTTTCCAACGTCCACGGTATACAAGATCGTTCCATTCTGGAATGAGATTGTGAATCGGGCATCCTGACGTTAAGCCATTTAGCTCCATTCCCATATGGCAAAATGGCGTACCGCAATCCATACATCGTGCTCCTTGACGAGCTAACGTATCGTTTGGAAACGGAAACGCATATTCTTCCCAATCATGTAACCGAGAAAGCGGATCACGCTTTTGTTCTTCTTCCCGTACATATTCCATAAATCCTGTTGCTTTCCCCATCGTTCTCCCCCTTTCTTCTTTTACAGAAGCGAGCGCTTACTTTGCGACCGCTTCGATTCCTTTTTCAACGACGACACCTTTTTTTCTTGCGA
The DNA here is from genome assembly GCF_051200995.1 of Anoxybacillus eryuanensis. NCBI lineage: Bacteria > Bacillati > Bacillota > Bacilli > Caryophanales > Anoxybacillaceae > Anoxybacillus > Anoxybacillus eryuanensis. The sequence goes on from NZ_JBPODS010000002.1 coordinate 159,756, forward strand.
CCGTTTCAAACGCTTCAAATACCGCTTCGTCATGCGACATGCCGCGTTGCTTCATCGCTTCAATTGTTTCAATCATGAGTTTGTAATTTTTCGGGATCACTTTGACTATGTCTCGCACAACACGCTCCCAATTTGCAAGCACATACGCCGCTTTCGGGCTTTCTGTATATTCGTAATGTTTCATAATCATATGTTGCACATCTCGTATTTCGTTTTCGTCGACTAATGACTCAAATAAAACGAGTTCACAGTTCGCGCGTTTTTTCCACACATCGTCATCAGCAAATACGTATGCTATACCGCCGGACATTCCAGCGGCGAAATTTTTCCCAACAGAACCGAGGATGACGACACGTCCACCCGTCATATACTCACAGCCATGATCACCAACACCTTCAACAACTGCGTGAACACCGCTATTTCGAACGCAAAAACGTTCGCCAGCCCGGCCACGAATGTACGCTTCACCGCTCGTTGCACCGTAAAACGCTACATTTCCAATAATGACTTGATCGTTGCACGCAAACGTCGCTTCATGCGGCGGTCGAATGATTACTTTTCCACCTGATAAACCTTTACCGACATAATCGTTCGCATCACCGACTAATGTCATCGTCATCCCTTTTGGCACGAACGCCGCAAAACTTTGTCCTGCTGAACCGTAAAAACTTAGCTGAATCGTATCTGCTGGGAGACCCTCTTCCCCATATCGTTTCGATACTTCGCTCCCGACGATCGCACCGACTGTTCGCTGCACGTTGTTAATTCGTACGTGCAATTGCACAGACTTTTTCTCCTCTATTGCTTTCTGTACAGCCGGCAAAATAGTTTCATAATCTAGCGTTTGCTCAAGACAGTGATCGTACGGTTTAGAAAACGTGCGCGGTCCTTGCACTTGATACAACAATCTCGACAAATCAAGATGTTTCGCTTTCCAATGCCGCTTTGCCCGCTCGCTTACTTTTAACACATCTACCCGTCCAACCATTTCGTCGATCGTACGGAACCCGAGTTGCGCCATCGTCTCACGCACTTCTTGAGCGATAAAATACATAAAGTTTACAATATGTTCTGGATTACCTGTGAATTTTTTTCTAAGTTCTGGATTTTGCGTCGCTACACCGACTGGGCACGTATCTAGATGACAAACGCGCATCATGACACATCCTAAAACGACAAGTGGAGCTGTTGCAAAACCAAACTCTTCAGCGCCAAATAACGCTGCCATGACAACATCGCGACCAGTCATTAATTTTCCATCTGTTTCTAATACGACGCGATCGCGCAGTCCGTTTAACATGAGCGTCTGGTGCGTCTCAGCTAAACCAAGCTCCCAAGGAACCCCCGCATGTTTAATACTCGTTTTCGGTGAAGCACCTGTACCGCCGTCATATCCGCTAATGACGATGACGTCCGCACCACCTTTAGCCACTCCCGCAGCAATCGTGCCAACACCAGATTTTGCAACGAGCTTCACGCTAATGCGCGCATGACGATTCGCATTTTTCAAGTCGTAAATGAGTTGCGCTAAATCTTCGATAGAGTATATGTCATGGTGCGGCGGCGGTGAAATAAGTTCCACACCCGGCGTAGATCCACGCACTTTTCCAATCCACGGATATACTTTATTCGCAGGAAGTTGTCCCCCTTCTCCCGGTTTCGCCCCTTGCGCCATTTTAATTTGCAGCTCATCGGCATGAACTAAATAATGACTTTTCACACCAAAACGTCCCGATGCAACTTGCTTAATCGCACTGCGACGGAAGTCACCATTCTCATCCCGTACATAGCGGCGCGGATCTTCGCCACCTTCTCCGCTATTGCTTTTTCCACCGATGCGATTCATCGCAATCGCAAGCGCTTCATGAGCTTCTTCACTCAAAGAACCGTATGACATCGCTCCTGTTTTAAAGCGACGGACGATCGCTTCTACCGGTTCAACTTCTTCAATCGGAATAGGCGTACGCGTTTCGTCAAACTCAAACAAATTCCGCAAAAACGTTAGTTGTTCTTCATTGGCCATATTTGAGTATTGCTTAAATAACCCATAGTCATTTTTTCGACACGCCCATTGTAGCGTATGAATCGTTTTCGGATTAAACGCATGATGTTCACCGTTTTTGCGCCATTGCAACTCGCTACCGGAATCTAGTGTATGATCATAAGTTGTTTGAAACGCTTGCATATGACGCATCTTTGCTTCTTGGGCAATTTCATTCAAACCAATTCCACCAATTTGTGATGCTGTGCCGGTAAAATATTGATCGATGACATCATTCCCAATGCCGATCGCTTCAAAAATTTGCGCTCCGCGATAACTTTGCACCGTGGAAATGCCCATTTTAGACATCACTTTGACAACACCGTCTGTCGCTGCTTTTTTGTACGTTTCGACTGCTTTTTCGTATGTGGAATGAAGCACTCCTTTTTCAATCGCTTCTCGAATAGTCGCAAATACCAAATACGGATTGACCGCATCTGCCCCATAGCCGATTAACGCCGCAAAATGATGCACTTCACGCGCTTCTCCAGTTTCCACGATTAAACTGACTTTTGTGCGCGTTCCTGTTCGAACGAGATGTTGATGTACCGCACTTACCGCAAGGAGCGCTGGAATCGCAACGCGATGTTCATCTATCGAGCAATCGGATAAAATGAGCAACGTTACGCCAGAAGCAATCGCTTCATCCGCCGCTTGACATAATTCGTCCAGCGCTTCTTTTAAGTTATGTGTAAACACCGTTGACAATGTCACACTAACGAATTCACGATACGGGCTCATTCGGATCGCTTCTAATTGTTTGTTCGTAATGATTGGTGACTCTAATCGAATGCGACGAGCCGAAGATGCGTCTGGATTTAACAAATCTCCTTCTTTTCCAAGCAACGTAACTGTAGATGTGACGATATATTCGCGTATCGCATCGATTGGTGGGTTTGTCACTTGGGCAAACAGTTGCTTAAAATAGTTAAATAAACTTTGCGGTCGATCGGATAAAACCGCTAACGGCGTATCATTCCCCATCGCTCCAGTCGGATCTTTTCCTTCCGTCGCCATCGGAATGATTGTTTTTTCGACATCTTCATACGTATATCCGAACGCTTTTTGCCATGTCAAAAGGTTGTCAAACGGTTGTTCCTGCTCGTCTTCTGCACATTCATCAATAGAAATCATCTGTTCATTTACCCATTGACGATATGGTCGTTCATTCGCAATTTGTCTTTTTATTTCTTCATCAGAAATGATGCGGCCTTGTTCAAAATCAATAAAAAGCATTTTTCCAGGGCTTAATCGTTCTTTGTATAAAATGTTTTCTGGAGCCACATCAATTACTCCAACTTCCGATGAAAAAATAATATAGTCATCTTTTGTCACATAGTAACGAGCTGGACGAAGACCGTTTCGATCTAAAATGCCACCAATTTGTTTTCCGTTTGTGAACACAATAGCCGTCGGACCGTCCCACGGCTCCATAAGACAGCTATAATATTCATAAAATGCTTTTTTATCATCGTCCATCTCTTCATCCCAATACCACGGCTCCGGAATGAGCATCATCGCTGTTTCAGCAAGCGATTTTCCAGCTAAAACGAAAAACTCAAACGCATTATCGAGCATGGAAGAATCGCTTCCATTCGTATCTAAAATCGGAAGTACTTTTTGTAAATCTTCACCAAAAACAGGTGATGAAAATTGTTTTTCTCGCGCCATCATCCAATGAATGTTGCCACGTAGCGTATTAATTTCCCCGTTATGAATTAAATAGCGGTTTGGGTGCGCACGCTCCCAACTCGGAAACGTATTCGTGCTAAAGCGCGAATGAACGAGCGCAAACGCCGAACGAAATCGCTCATCTTGTAAATCGATATAAAAAGCATCCAATTGTTCAGGGGTGACTAGCCCTTTATAAACGATCGTTCGACTTGATAAGCTAGCAAAATAATATTCATTGTTTTTCACTAACTTTTCTGCCCGTTTACGAATGACGTATAATTTACGTTCAAAATGTTGCTCATCTGTTACGTCATTGCCCGCTGCCACAAAAAGCTGTCGAATAAATGGACGACTTTGTTTTGCTAATGTTCCAAGTTTTTCGACATCAACAGGTACATCTCGCCATCCGAGTAACGTTTGTCCTTCCTCGCAGATGATTTCATTGATTTTCTTCTCTAAAATGACTCTCTTTTGTTCATCATGTTCAAAAAAGAAAACCATACCGACTCCGTAACGTCCTTTGGCGGGAAGTGAAAATGAACAAACGGATCGAAAATAATCATCAGGAATTTGCACCATGATTCCAGCTCCGTCACCTGTTTGCGGATCGCTTCCTTGACCTCCTCGATGCTCTAGTTGGCGCAACATATGAAGTCCTTGTTTTACAATATGATGAGATGCTTCTCCTTTTAAATGAGCGTATAGCCCGATCCCGCATGCATCATGCTCAAATTGTGGACAGTACAGTCCTTGTGCCTTTGGTAGTCCTCTCACGTAAATCCCCCATTCCGTCATCGTGTATGTATAATTGTAGGTTTCAATAATCATACAAACAATATATAATTTAGATAACATTCATCTCATTTTGAGAACGATGGCAAGAGGTGGAGAAAATGGAGTTAAGACAATTGGTCTATTTCACAGAAGTTGCCAAAAGGGAACATGTATCAGAAGCCGCCGAAGCGTTACATGTCGCTCAATCCGCTGTCAGCCGCCAAATTGCAAACTTAGAGGATGAACTTGGGGTCAAATTATTCGAACGAGAAGGAAGAAATGTGAAATTAACACCGATCGGACGCCACTTTCTACAACATATTGAATCAGCATTAAAAGCGATTGACTATGCGAAACAACAAATTGAAGAATATTTAGATCCCGAACGAGGAACGATTAAAATCGGCTTTCCAACAAGTCTTGCAAGTTACACGATGCCGATGGTCATTTCAACATTTAAGCAACAACACCCGCACATTTCTTTCCATTTACGCCAAGGTTCTTATAAGTTTTTAATCGAGGCAGTAAAAAAACGAGAAATTGATTTAGCTTTTTTAGGTCCTGTACCAACAGAAGAAAAAGGCATTCAAGGCGATATTTTATTTACCGAGTCGTTCGCCGCACTCATTCCGACAGATCATCCACTCAATCAAAAACGAAGCATTGCTTTAAGCGAATTACGACATGAGCCGTTTGTCATGTTTCCAGAAGGATTTATTTTGCGTAAAATTGTTGAAGATGCTTGCAAACAAGCCGGCTTTTCTCCGATCATTTCGTCAGAAGGAGAAGATTTAGATGCAATTAAAGGACTTGTCTCGGCAGGTATTGGCGTTACTTTGTTGCCAGAAAGTACATTTTACGAAACAACACCGCGTTATACAGTCAAAGTACCGATTGAACTTCCACTCGTCCGCCGTAATGTCGGCATTATTTTACCTAAATATGAACTTGCACCGTCTGTCAACGTATTTTATCAATTTGTAAAACAATTTTTCACCATGTTAGATCGATACCAGTAAGCCAGCTAATATACTAGCCGGCTTACTGCCTCTTACACAGATAAATCGATCCCGACAACTCCAATGACGTCACCTTCTTGCACAATCGGTGCTGAAATCGTTAAACATGGACGTTTTGTCAATGCTGACGTGTATACGGAAGAAACGTACACATTGCCTTTAGTTGCCTCAACGAACCACGGTCTTGCTTTCGCATTTACGAGACCAGCCGGGGGATTTGAATAAATGAACGTTCCATCGATGCGATTTGACCAAACAGCTTCTATATTCTCGTTCATCCGCAAAAATTCATTTAAATATCTCTCATGTTCTGTCGCATCTAAACGAACGAGTGGATAAAAACGGATAAAGGATGTGAGCTTTTCTTTCATCTGCTCAATCACATATACATCTGCAGAAAATGTCTGCTCTCGTTCATCATTTTTTATAATGGCTTGTAATTCATTTGATGTTTGTTCAATGGCTTTATTTACTTGTAACATTTGTTCGACATTTTTATGCTGTATATCCATATGATCCGCAACCTTATGCGCATGCTCTTTGTTTTCTAAGGCAAGCGAAGAAATATATGCAAGTAAAGCCGAAATTTCTTGCACACTCCCTGTTTGTTCTTCGACCGATTGCGATGAATCGTATGCCATAGCTGTCATATGATGAAGCTTTTTTCTAAAATCAGTTAGAATCGAAAGAACATTATTCATTTCGCTTGACCCATTTTCGATTTGTTCTGTCTCCGATTTCACCATGTGCATCGTTGAAGCAATTTCTGATTGAATAGATGACAAAATATCACGCGTTTGTTCTACCGCAACTGACGTTTGGTTGGCTAATTTTCCAACTTCATTCGCGACGACAGAAAACCCTTTCCCGTGCTCACCCGCACGCGCTGATTCAATGTTTGCATTTAATGCTAAAATACTCGTCCGTTGCGAAATAGAGGCGATCGTTGAAAGAATATGATGAATTTCTTGTGAGCGCTCTACTAACAATTCCATTTGACGAAGCAGTGCATAATGCCCTGTTCGCAGATCATTCATTTCGCGTTGAAGGTTTTCTAATGAATGTAACGATCGAATAAGTTCATTACAAGACGCTTCGCTGTCTGCATGAATGCACTGAGAAACATCTGAAATTTTCAACGCGGACTGTTCAATCATTTTCATTTTTTCTTCTACTTGTGTCGTATAAATCACTGTTTTTTCCAAACGATCAATGAGCTGTACAGTACTTTGTTGTGTAGCACTCGATGTTTGATCGAGCGACTCGGCAGCCAATTTCATTTGTTCTACAACTGCTTTCAGTTGATCAGCAGCTACTTCAATTTGACCGAGCATCACATTCGTTTGCACTTCGTTTTCTTTTTCTATTTTTACTCGTTTTCTGAGCAAAAACATGTATAACCCACCCCCTTATGTTATATTTCATAACACGATTATAACATCTAAGGAAGGGGAAAGGAATATTTTTTTCATATTTTTCGAAATATTATGTTATATATCTTTACGTAACATTCGTTCTGAAAATACCCATTTATAGCTACCTAACCAACTGACGCCCATCCCACCTATCGTTGCAATTACTTTACTTAGAAAAATGGGGTAAATTTTGTTTAGCGCATACAAAAGTAAGAGCGTCACTATAAAAGAGCAAAGATTGATAACAAGAAAACGAACAAACTGCTTCATGATCGCCCCTTGTGCTCGAAATGTCCACGTCCGATTCCATACGTAGCTATTGATCACACCTGCACTATAGCCAAACATTTGCGCCCACATATATGGCATACCAAGGGCTACAAGCAAGAAAAACAGTCCAAAATCTACAAATGTATTGCCTACTCCAACCACTGCAAAGCGAAATATCGTAACTACTTTATTCGACATAATTAGGCACCTTCTCAAACATTTATAAGTGTATATTGGATTTTTATGTTAATATAAAAAGGTAAGGAATATCAACTCATATAGAAATATCCATCATATCAACAAAAGGAGCTATCAAAATGGAGCATAAAATTGAAACGATTCCATTTGAATTGACCATCGTGGGAAAAAGGTACCGTGTAAAAACAAATGAAGCATTCCAAACGATTTCTTCGCTTTGGGATCATGCCAAAAAGGATGGGTTTATGCAAAAACTGATCGATCTCTCATGGGAGCGTCCAAAATGCACGCTTGAAGGGCTTTTAGGTGTTTGTGGGAAAGAAGCGAAAATTACAGATGAGGAGTTTATTTATTTTATGGGGATACGCTATGACGGAGAAGCTCCGAACGATATGCAATGTATGACGATCTCTCACGACACGTGGGCAGTCATTCCAAACGTAACCGAAGCGTGGAATCAATTATATGAATGGCTCCCTTCTTCTCAATATGAACTTGCTGATGCTCCATGTATTGAATGTTACTACGCACCAAATCACCTTCCAGAAAGTGAATTATGGGTTCCGGTCATACGTAAATAATCGAACAAACATTGCCAAAGGAGCGAGGTCAGAGCACTCCTTTGGCATGCAAGTTAAAAATAAACACGGGCAAGCCCGATGACACCCGATACCGTCAACGGACTAAGCAAGGTAGATAAAAATACAGCTTGAGCAGCATATTCTGGATGATGGTTGTATTGTAATGCATACAACGCCGTGTTTCGGGAACAAGGATATGCACTAGCAATAAGCAGCGCTTGTGCTGTCGTCCCTTTGATATGTAAAATCAAAATGATCAAAAAAGCAATCATAGGAGATAAAATAAGGCGACTGCCAATCGTTACAAACATAAGACGCGGAATCTGTTTGATGTTCATATAAGCAAGTTGAGCACCTAACGTCAGCAAAGCAATTGCCAGAAAAGCATCAGCGACATGTGTAAGCGGTTGCCAAATAAATGTCGGTACTGAAATATGAAAAAATCGACAAATGACACCAAGGATTAGCGCATAAATAATTGGATTTTTAAAAAATTCACGACTCATTTTCCCTTTATTTTCACTGGCAGAAATAAACTGAAACAATCCATACGTGTTCGTTAAAAAGTTTTGAAAAATCGTTACGACAATTTGGATCGACAAACCTAACGGCTCATCGCGAAACACAAGTTGACTTACTGGAATGCCAAAATTGCCGGAATTGTTAAGGACAATCGTATTTTGAAACGTAGCTCCTAAGCTGCGGTCAAGCCTTAGCCATTTTTCCATCATCGCACTAAGAACGATGAGCGTCCCAGCTTGTAAGACAAGAAAGAAAAAAACGTCAAACAATACATCGCTTGTCATGTCACTTTCATAAACGTTCACAAATCCAACCGCTGGAAGCAAAAAATACGTCGTAATTTTCGATAATGTATTCATGTCAAAATGAAACAATCGATGCAAATACGCCCCTGCGCCAATCAACAAAAATAACGGCAACATGACATCAACAACTATGCGGACGAAAATGGTCAAGAAAAACACCTCTCTTCGACGTAAAACCCCGTACTACCATTTGATAGTACGGGTAAGCATTACCGATTCCGATTAAAAATAATCAACTTTAATTCTGTCATTTCTTCTATTGCATATCGAATGCCTTCACGTCCGAAGCCACTTTCTTTTACCCCACCATACGGCATATGATCAACACGAAACGTTGGAATGTCATTAATCAACACTCCACCAACATGCAGTTTCTCGGCTACGTCCCATGCGGTATGAACGTTGTCTGTATATATACCGGCTTGCAACCCGTAGCGCGAGTCATTAACTCGTTCAATTGCTTCATCGATGGAAGACACTTGATTAATTAATACAATTGGCGCAAACACTTCTTGGCACGATACTTTCATCGTTGGCGCCGCATCTAAAATGACAGTCGGCAACAAAATATTTCCCTGCCGTTCTCCACCGATCGCTACGGTCGCACCGTTTTGTTTTGCTTCCTCAATCCATTGTAACGAACGCTCAACGTCTTTTTCAGAAATAAGAGCCGAAACGTCTGTGCTTGGGTCAAGCGGATCACCGACTTTCAATTGTTTCACCGCTTCAATAAACTTTTCAACGAACTCTTTATACCGATTTTTATGCACATAAATGCGTTGCAACGAAATACACACTTGTCCTTGGAACGAGAAAACACCCACAATGCACCGCGGAATGATCCGATCAACGTCCACTTGTTCATCAATAATAACAGCTGAGTTTGATCCTAATTCTAGCGTCACGCGTTTTAAGCCAGCTTTGTTGCGAATGCCGATGCCTACTTTTGGGCTTCCAGTAAACGTCACCATACTCACACGAGGATCGGTAACAATTTGGTCGCCGACTGTTTTTCCACTTCCAGTTACGACATTAAGCGCCCCTTTCGGCAGTCCCGCCTGTTCAAACAACTCCGCAATAAAATACGCAGAAAGCGGCGTTTGGCTGGCTGGTTTCAATACAACGGTGTTTCCCGCTGCAATCGCGGGACCTAGTTTATGTGCTACTAAATTCATCGGAAAATTAAACGGGGTAATCGCTCCAATGACTCCAATTGGCTCTCGCATCGTAAATGCGACGCGATGTTCTCCGCCCGGTGCGGCATCGAGCGGAATTGTTTCTCCGTGAATCCGTTTCGCCTCTTCCGCCGCAAATTTGTACGTTTGAATCGTGCGTGCGACTTCTGTTTTAGCGGTCGTGATTGGTTTTGCTGCTTCTTTTGCGATTAGCATTGCCGCTTCTTCCGCACGCTGTTGCAATAGCAAAACAACTCGCTCTAAAATCGCTGCACGCTCGTGTGCTGGCATTTTTTTTATCTTTTTCCGTGCTTCGTACGCAGCCGCAATCGCCCGCTTCACATCTTGTTCTGACGCGAGCGGAATCTCCGCTAACACTTCGCTAGAATACGGGGAGAAAAGCTTGGTATACGACTGTGCTTCGACCCATTCACCATTAATATAGAACCTCTTTCTTTCGATTGCTGTTCTCATCTCGTTTTCCTTCCCTTCTTCGTTTATTCCTTACTTGGTGATGAATAGTGCTATACAATCCGTCTAACATAGATGATATTTATTCCTATTCTTTTTTCTTTGTTTATAATCCTTCACAAACTTTACGTCTTAGTCGCAACAAAAATGAAAAGCCCACTTCATCAAGCGGGCTTTTATACTCACTCATTTATCTGAAATAACGCAATCGCACGTTGGCGTTGCAGGCGATGATCGACTGTCGGCGCAGGATAATTGATGTTGAAGTTGCTTTTCCACGGTTCATGAATATGTGGCGAAGGGAAAAAAGCAAGTTCATGAACATATGTGCGAATATACGTGCCGTCCGGATCAAACTTTTTCGACTGTTCAATCGGGTTAAACACACGAAAATACGGCACAGCATCCGTCCCAACAGAAGCAGCCCATTGCCATCCTCCGATATTTGATGCTTCATCATAGTCAATTAACATGTGCTGAAAATATTGCTCGCCCATGCGCCAATCGATCAAATAATCTTTTGTTAAAAACGATGCCACGATCATACGAAGACGATTGTGCATCCATCCTTCTTCTTTCAATTGACGCATCCCTGCATCAACGAGTGGAAAGCCTGTTTTTCCTTCTTTCCAAACTTGAAACCGTTCATTATCGCGTGACCATGGAAGATGGCGGTATTTTTCTATAAACGCTTCTGTTTTTGTAAATGGAAAATGCGCGTAAATCATATGGTAAAAATCGCGCCATGCTAATTCTTTTATATATGTTTCTACCGCTTCGTCATAGCCATTACCAAATTGTTGCGCAACCGCATGAAACACTGTCCGAATCGAAATCGTTCCTGTTTTTAAATGTGGGGATAATCGACTCGTTCCCGCAACGCTTGGAATATCGCGCTTTTCGTCATAATACGGAAGAGCTGATTCGATAAAATGTTGTAAAGTGATCAGCGCATCTTGTTCACTCGTACGTTCCCAACGCTTCGTACACTGTGAAAGCCAGCGCGTAAAAGCGCGTTCGTCATCTTCTGACAGCGGTGTGATATGCAACATATGTGCACTCAATAGATCCATATCAATAGAAAGTGGGAAACGTTTCGGACGTTTCCGCCAGGCACGGTAATACGGTGTATATACTTTATAAGGAGTTCCGTCTGCTTTTAGCACATCAAATGCGCCGTGCATATGGGCATCATCATATGTATACACTTCCACCCCATGTTTTTGTAACAACGCCTGAACGTAATCGTCCCGCTCTTTTCCACGCCCGACTTCGTCTTTATTAAAAAAGATGGTGTTCATATGTGTACGGCTGATTAGCCGAACGAATACATCATCCACATCTCCATACAACACGTGAACATGTATCCCGTATTGTTGACGCAACGTTTGTCGAAACTGCTCTACTGTTTGAAAAAAATATTCATGGTGATACGTTCGTTCTTTTGCAAAATAAGGGTCAAAGTGAAAGAAAAAAAGAAGTTTCCCTTGTCTTTCTTTCGCCCAATGAAGCGCGTGCACGAGCGCTGTATGATCGTGCAGACGAAAATCTCGGCGAAACCAAACAACTGCTGTATGCATGTATCCCATCCTTTCATCTTTTACACACTTTCATTGTACAATATTTGTTCAATAATTGTATAATAAAAAGAAAAAAGAAGGTGACTATATTGTACGATGTCATAATCGTTGGAACAGGATTTGGAGGGATAACGACAAGCGCCCTTCTTGCGAAAAAAGGATATCGCACATTGACGCTTGAAGCCGCAAACGAACTCGGCGGATGCGCAGGAAAATTTGAACGGCAGTCGTTTCGCTTTCAAGCAGGAGCGACGCTTGGGATGGGATTTGAAGAAGATGGTGTATTTTCACAACTTTTTCATGAGCTCGGCATGTCCTCTCCTCCCGTTCATTTATTACACACCGTAATGGATGTACACTTTTCTGAGCGGACGATTCGTTATTACCAACAAAAAGAGCGTTGGTTTGATGAAATTGCCCTACAGTTTTCAAAAGATAGCGGAGCCATCGTCCGTTTTTTTGAAGAAATGTTTTCTCTTGCAGATGCACTCCTTTCTTTTATATATAAACGACCGATGATTCCACCAAAAACGATGAGACATATATTCGAAACGATACAAAAAGCAGATCGAAAATTATTGAGCGCAGCACCATTTTTATTTCAATCGATTGCAAAACGCCTGCAACATTATGGCATTCGCGACGAGACGTTTATCGCTTTTTTAAACGGCCAACTCGTTGATAGTGTGCAAACAACGATTGAACGTTGTCCTGCTTTACTTGGCGCCGTTGCCTTAAGCATCTTCCATCGCGGTGCATTTTACGTTGAGGGCGGGCTCGCAACCGTTGTTCATGCACTTGCAGAACGCTACAAACAACTTGGCGGAGAACTACGGATGCGTGAGAAAGTCATTTCCATTCGCAAAGAATGCCATTGGCTTGTGACGACAAATCGAAACCAAACGTACGAAGCAAAACATGTTGTATTTAACGGCTCTGTCCATAGTATTTTTGCCATTTTAGACGATTCTATTAAACGTACATTTTCGATACGCGAAGAAAAAGAAAAAAAACGCCCGGCTTGGGGAGCGTTTACGATTTACATGGGAGTGGACGACAACTTTCAGACAGATAGCTTATACCATCAATTTATCGTTGACAAAACAAAGCCGATGAGTGAAGGAAATCAATTTTTATTGTCCACTTCCGCACCGTTTGATCGACAAATGACGCCTGTAGGAAAACGTTCCATCACGATTTCCACGCATACCGAACCACTTCATTGGTGGAATCGTCATGCGTATGATGAACAGAAAAAGATGCTTACAGAACAAATATTGCAACGTGTGAATAAAACATTCCCATTAACGAATATACATGTTCAATTAGTCGGCACACCTGTAACATTTGCTCGCTTTACTCACCGTGCGTTCGGAAAAGTAGGTGGGTATATTCCAAATGGTGCCTTCAGTTTGTTTTCCACGTATGCCCTACAAACAAATGTCGAAGGGCTTTGGCTTTGCGGAGATACTGTATTTCCTGGCGCAGGCTCGCTCGGTTGCGCGTTATCAGGGTGGATCGTGGCGGATGCGATTGCTATGGTCAAATAGCTCTATGCATGAAGCATAGGGCTTATTTTTTCTTTATTTCGATCGGAATCGTTGTTTTTATTTTTATAGCGACTTTCGGATACGTTAACGCTTGTGTAACGATTGCATCTGGTGCTGGCTTTTGTTCTTTATAATAGACGATTGCTTTGCCTTTTTTATATCGGACCTCGGTAACTTCAACCCCATATCCTCCTGTTTTTCTTTCTCCGAGATGAATGATCGCATACGTCATGTCATCTTGTTGAACTGTGTACGTTTGAAATTGTTTATGTTGTTTATCATATAATGCTTTTACATGTGGTGGAAGCTGTTCGCCTGTTACAACTTCGTACGCGATCGTTTCTCCCTCTTTATATCGTTCATCCGCTTTTGATACACCGCAAGCAGAGAGAAACAAAATGCTAAATACAAAAAACCATTTTTTCATACACATTCTCCTTTTTTCTTTTTCTTCTTCATCTTATGCTGAAACGACAACCGTCATCCACATTCATAAATTCTCCATATTTTTATTTTACAATAGTGGCAATAAGATTTAGAAAGGGGAGATAAAATGTTACGACAACTGTTTATATTGGCTGTGCTCGCTACGTTCACCGCTGCATGCACAAATGATTCTCCACATCATTCTACAGAGCATAAAGAAAAAACGAAACGATCGGACGTATTATCTGGACAAGAAATTCATCTTGTTGCAAAAGAGGCGCAGTTGCAAATAAATGACAACATAACCGTTCCTGTTTATACGTATAACGGTTCCGTTCCCGGAGCGCAAATCCGCGTAAAGCAAGGAGAGCGCGTAAAAATTGTCTTTAAAAATGAATTACCAGAACCGACGGCCATTCATTGGCACGGCTATCCTGTTCCAATTAACCAAGATGGCGTACCTGGCGTCACAATGGACGCAGTCAAACCTGGCGAAACATTTACGTATGCATTTACAGCAACGATCCCTGGGACATATTGGTATCATTCGCATCAAAAAAGCGCCGAGCAAGTGGATAAAGGGTTATACGGCACTCTGATCGTCGAACCGAAAAAGGAAGAAAAAGTCGATCGAGACTATACGCTAGTGCTAGACGAATGGATGAGTCAACCAGAAACATCGTCAACAAACGGACATGCTCAACATACAAATATGCACCACGGTGGCGATGGAATGATGCATGATATGAGCATGTACGATATTTTCACCATAAACGGAAAAAGCGGAACGTCCATTGAACCGTTAAAGGTGAAAAAAGGGGAAAAAGTACGGCTTCGTCTGATTAACGCAGGGTACATGTCCCACAAGCTTCATTTGCACGGACATAAGTTTCAAATTGTCGCAACGGATGGTCAGCCGATCAACAGCCCACAACCAATCAAAGACGAATTGTTAAATATCGCTCCCGGCGAGCGTTACGATATTGAATTTATAGCGGATAATCCAGGCGAATGGTTACTAGAATGCCATGGAAATATGAAAGGCACCGATGGCATGAAAGTAAAAATTCAATATGAGGGGCAAGCAAACCATACGGACAAAGCAAATGCAAAAGAAACGCTTCCTGTTGTAGATATAACGACATACGGAAAACAGAAACCGGCTCGATTTACATTAGACCAAACATATGATGTCGAATACACAATGGATTTAGGAACAGCAATGGGCAAAAATGGGATGGTTTTCACGATTAACGGAAAAACGTATCCTGACACAGCTCCAGTTAACGTGAAAAAAGGCGATCTCGTCAAAGTAAAATTCGTGAACCATTCACCGACGGACATCCACCCGATGCATGTACATGGACATTTCTTCCAAGTATTAAGCAAAAATGGGAAGCCAGTTACAGGCTCTCCATTGATTAAAGATACGTTAAATATAAATCCGAGTGAAGAATATGTCATCGCATTTCAAGCAAATAATTCAGGGAATTGGATGTTCCATTGCCACGACTTGCACCATGCGTCAGCGGGAATGGTGACAGAGGTCAAATATACCGACTACAAATCGGACTATACCCCAGATCCGAATGACACAATGAATAAAGGGGAATAAAGATCCCCCCCTCTAAATAAAAGCGTTGGAGGGGGGTTAGACTTTTTTCTCATTTAGCAATTGCATAATATGTTGCTTTAGCCTGGGGATTTTATTTTGGACAACATCCCAAACAATTCGATAATTAATGGAGAAATAACCGTGAATCATCATATCCCTCATGC
Organism: Anoxybacillus eryuanensis; assembly: GCF_051200995.1. NCBI lineage: Bacteria > Bacillati > Bacillota > Bacilli > Caryophanales > Anoxybacillaceae > Anoxybacillus > Anoxybacillus eryuanensis. Next base: position 175,536 of record NZ_JBPODS010000002.1, read on the forward strand.
CAGCCATCTTTCTCCATTCGATATGTGGAGATGCCTGTCTCATTTCGTCTGGAATGTGTTTTGCTGCTTCTCCGATTACTAATATGTTTTTAATGACCGCATCTGATATTAAATCATTATCTAGAAAGTCATCATAAGAAAGCCCTTGGGTGTACTTCTCAATTTTTTCTGCAGCAGCCAGAATATCTTGTAAAAAAACGCTAGGCTCTCTCTGCATACTTAGCACTCCTTAAAATAGTCGGCTTTAATGTCGGTTTGATATCATCTACAATAACTAAATCTACCGGTTTTTGAAAATGATCTTCCAAACTAAATTTCAGCTCCATATAGTTATCGAATGTCATCGCATGATCTATAAATTCTACCAACACATCAATGTCACTCGATTCTCTTTGTTCTCCACGACTGTATGAACCAAATAGTCCGATTCGTTTTACGCCATACTTTTTGCTCCATATATCTAAATTTTTTGACATTTCACGAAGTATGTCTTGTTGTGATAACAAATGAATCACCACCTTTTTCTTCGTATCTGCTATTTTCATTATAACATCTCGGCTTTTTATTATTCTTCGTGAAAAAGAAAAAATTTGCGCTATTGAAAAGGGGTGCCCGATTATTTTCGGGACACCCTCTCTCCTCACTTCACATCATATCCTTGCTCTTCAATCGCTTCTTTCAGTTTTTCTACGCTTACTTTTGTTTCATCATAATCTACATTAACCGTATCCTTGGTTTCAGATCGCTTCGCAAAAAGACAAACACATCGCTGACGAGGGGATACAAACGTATGAGTTGTGCCTCCCACATTCACTCTTAATCCAATTGAATTATTAATGGAGCCATGTCATTTCTATATAAGGAAAAGAGTACAGTACCCCCCCTAGAGCATATAGCATCGCTCTGAAAAACTTTTTTTCTGTATAATTAAATAATACATTTTTCAGAGGTAAACATCCCCAAATCAACAAAAAGGAAAGCGGTAGCTTTATCAAAATTGAAAAACTTAAAATGATAGGCACTAACATAAAAATAAGGTGGCATATATATTTTCTTTTCACATACTGTCTCAAGTTGATATGAAAAACGAGACTTTTTTTCATTGTTTCTAACTCATATTTGTTCAATTTCGTCAACATATGATCCGTGAAAAAAATGACTAAAAAAATGTAAACCACTTCGTAATAAAAATGGTCTAGCCAAATTCCTGCCATGCTAAATAGTAACAAAGTTGTTACGTAAGCAAAAAAATCTTTCTGATAGTACCTGATTTTTAAAGCTTCCCTCATGAAGTAAAATGAATAATCTTGATCATAATACTTCAGCAATAACTTTGTATTTGATGACACTTTTTTTGTTGTGAGTAACTGTTGAATCTCCAATATTTTACTTATATCTTTATTTAACAGTCCCTCTCCCATTTTAGACATAATTTGATAGTAGCGATGCAATAATGAATAGTCTAGCGATTTCAAAGAAAACAAATGTATAATCATCGCCACAAACATCAAAGCTGGAATTATTATCGCCTTTACATAAATCGCTATGAAACCTAACACCACTGTACTCATCATGAGCAACTGAACATACAATATTTCATATTGATAACGCATGAAACATAGGTAATTAAAAAGAACATTAGCTAATAGAGCTATAATCAACGATATGCTGACTTGTTGCATGAATAGCACATAGACGATCAAAAAAGCGATGCTGGGGAAAATCATTTTCATGAGCAAATATCGCTTAAATTTTTTAAAATCAAAAAGCCGATACTGAAAAATTTGAAACGGAACATTTATGATCGGGTTATTTTGAAATAACTTGACTACCCCATAAACAAAAATCAAATAAGGAGCATAGTGATTAACGATATTCCCATAAACACGACTCAAATCGATTGCTACGGGAACAAGAAAAAACATGGCAACAATCATCCCAACGACATAGAAAGGATATTGTTTGACGATCCGCATCCCTTTTCTCATTTGATTGAGTATAAAATAATATACGATATGACTATTCATAACTATCACCAATGATTTGAGTAATTGTTGACCGTCCAATTTCATTAGGAAGATAACGAATAACGTTCTTATCTTTAATAATTAAATATTCATCGCAAATGGCTTCTAAACTATCCAAGTCATGGCTAGAAACAACAATAATTCTGTTCGGACTTTTTTGAGATATTAATAATTTTTCCAATGTATTCACTTGGATTGGATCAAGGGTAATAAAAGGTTCATCCAATAACAGCAACTTACTCCCTCTTAAATACCCAAAGGCAATACCAAACCTTTGAAGCGTCCCCCTCGAAAGCGCATGAGGAAAATAATCAATGTAGTCTCCCAACTTAAACAGGTCGACAATTCCTTCTATTTTCTTTTGTGCTTTTGTTTTTTGAAGTCCCTTAATTTTACATAAAAACAACATTTGTTCGTACATCGTCAAATCTTGAAAAAAAGAGTGATCATCGCTAATGAACGTAGCATCCAAATCAAAATAATCTTTGTTTTTAATGGAAACATCCCCCCAAAAAATATCTCCGTATTCTTCTTTTTTCAAACGTACGATCGTTTTTAACAATGTTGTCTTTCCCGCTCCGTTTCTCCCGATTAGACCATATATTTTATTCTCTTGAAATTGATAGCTTAAGTCGCGAAAGATCACTCTTTCATTGTATTTTATAGTGATATGTTCTAACCGTAACATATGTTCGCCCTCACTTATTTATTTCGAATAAAATACATTTTTGATTCTGATCCAAAATATAAAAATTACTAAAAAATTCACGAATATTTGATCTAAACAAGAACTTGTTAAACAGCCAACAAATATTGGTTCCAGCAAGCGGTAAGTAGTCTCGACTTAAAAGGTGTAATGTAACATCCAGCAATTTGAGAATTAATCGTTTTAGGAGTTACAAAATTCATCATATTCACCACCTTTCTTATTACAAAATGGAATTAAAAACCTACAATTCTATTATTATTTAATTTAAGGAAAACAATCAATATAAACAGTTTATGTTTCAAAAAAAATACAAAATTTAAGAGGTACTGTCAAAAGCTTTAAAGACGTACCCCGATTTTTTGTCGATCTTACGCGATGAATGATAAGAATGGGACCCAAAGGCCAACTATGCGAAAGCGAAGGTGATGGATTCGTTGGGGCGCGAAGACGAGGTGGATCGCATTGTCTTGGAGCGTCTGGCCAAAAGCATTTCGCGATTCCTTTCTCCTGACTCATGAATCGTGGCCGAACGTAAGAGACGAATGCGAGCGTCTCATGCTTGGGCATTTTTCTTTAAAAAACGGAGACCTTGATCAACGAACCGAACTGACGGCCAAACAATCGCAACTCTTTGCGGCTCTAGAAGACCGGTGATTTAATGAAAAATCAGTTCTTCTCTCACAACAGAAAATGCGGATGGAGCGAAAATCATGTTTTTTAACCAGCCTTCTAGATACACGCCCGAAGTGTGCCCAAATGACTCCGTTCCTTTTTGTATCAAGGGGCGAGAGGCATTTTGTTTGCCTAGTGACTATCGAACTCGGGTTCATTATTCTTCATAAAAAGAAAAAACCTTTCGATACTAAAAAAGGGCATCCCTTCGACAGAGGAATACCCTTTTCTCCCTTACTTCACATCATATCCTTGCTCTTCAATCGCTTCTTTCAGTTTGTCTACGCTGACCTTCGTTTCATCATACTCGACATCGACCGTACCTTCTTGCAAATGCACCTCTACACGGCTGACGCCATCTAATTGTTGAAGTGCATTCGTTACCGCTGCTTTGCAATGTCCGCATGTCATTCCTTGTACTTGTAATGTAATCGTCATCGTCCATTCCTCCTTAAATGTTTATATTTTAATGTTTATATTTTCACGCGTTTCAAACGAAGGGCATTTGTTACGACCGATACAGAGCTAAACGCCATCGCTGCCCCAGCGATCCACGGTTGTAATAATCCAGCTGCAGCGACAGGAATGCCGACGCTATTATAAAATAATGCCCAAAACAAATTTTGCCGAATGTTGCGCATCGTTTGCCGGCTCAGTTCAATCGCTTTTGGAATATGCAGTAAATCGCCGCCAACGAGCGTCACATCCGCCGTTTCAATCGCGACATCTGCGCCTGTGCCAATCGCCATCCCAATATCCGCTTTCGCGAGCGCTGGAGCGTCGTTAATGCCGTCGCCAACCATCGCCACTCGTTTCCCTTGTTTTTGCAATTCCTCGACGATTTTCGCTTTGTCTTCCGGAAGCACTTCCGAATACACATGTTCTATGCCGACTTGTTTCGCGATCGCCTCGGCTGTTCGTTTATTGTCGCCTGTCACCATATACACATCGATGCCCATTTGTTTTAATGTCGCAATCGCTTGTTTTGATGTTTCCTTGATCGTATCGGCAACAGCGATCATTCCAGCAAGCTGTCCATCGATCGCAACAAGCATGACCGTTTTTCCTTCGCTTTCAAGCTTTATCATTGTTGGCTCATGTTCGGCAATATTGACCGCACGTTCGTTCATTAACTTGCGCGTGCCGATGAGCACGTGCTTTCCGTTCACCGTTGCTTCAATTCCATGCCCAACAAGCGCAGAAAATTGCGTCAACGGTTGCGCGACGATTCCGTTTGCTTTTCCGTACGCCACAATCGCTTGTGCTAGCGGATGTTCAGAAGCACTTTCGGCGGAAACAGCATGCTCAAGCATATGTTCTTGAAATGACAAAACATCAGTCACTTCTGGTTTTCCTTTTGTTACGGTCCCGGTTTTATCGAGTAGCACCGCGTTAATTTTATGCGTTCCTTCTAAATACTCACCCCCTTTAAAAAGAATGCCATGTTCTGCTCCTTTTCCTGTACCGACCATAATCGACGTCGGCGTCGCAAGGCCGAGTGCACAAGGACACGCAATGACAAGAACGGCAATCGCCACTTCCAGCGCAGTTGGTAAATCATTTGGCGCCACAACGAAATACCAAATGAGAAAGGATAACACAGCAATGCCGACAACGATTGGAACGAAAATGCCGGAAATCGTATCCGCCATCCGCTGAATCGGCGCTTTCGACCCTTGCGCCTCTTCGACGATTTTAATAATATTGGCAAGTGCGGTATCTTTTCCGACTTTTTCTGCGCGAATCGTTAGTATTCCGTTCGTGTTGATTGTTGCACCGATCACGAAGTCCCCTTCTTTTTTATCTACCGGAATCGATTCGCCGGTAATCATCGATTCGTCAACTGAAGAAGAGCCGGCGATCACCGTACCGTCCACCGGGATTTTTTCTCCTGGCTTGACAAGGATTGTATCGCCGATTACTACTTCCTCTAATGGAACTTTTCTTTCTTCCCCATTACGGATGACAGTCGCTTCTTTTGCCTGCAAACGAAGTAGCTTGGAAATCGCTTCCGTCGTTCTCCCTTTCGCAAGCGCTTCAAAGTATTTGCCGACAAGCACAAGCGTAATCAAGACGGCGCTCGTTTCAAAATATAAGCGCGGTTCATGATTCGTGAGCGCCCGCAACGTTTCAAATAAACTATAAAAATAAGCAGCCGATGTGCCAAGTGCGACAAGAACGTCCATATTCGCGCTCTTGTTTCGTAACGCCCGGTACGCTCCGACATAAAACGGAGCACCGATATAAAACTGAACCGGTGTTGCTAATAAAAGCTGAACCCATGGATTCATTAATATGTGCGGCATCGGCAAGCCTATATCAAATGGCATATGGGCAACCATCGTATAAAGCAAAGGTAAGGATAAAAGGGTAGAAATAACAAGTTGCTGTTGTTTTTGTTTAAGCCTCTCTTCTTTCCGACGAGCATCGTCTTGTTCCTCGTTGCGAATTTGTCCCTTGTACCCAAGCTTTTTGATTTTTTCTAAAATGTCTTCGACAGATGTAACGCCTTCTTTATATTCGACAACCGCACTGTTTGTCGCTAAGTTTACCGTAGCGCTTGTAACACCTTCCATCCGATTTAACCCTTTTTCAATCCGTGTCGCACATGCTGCACATGTCATGCCTTCAATATCGAGCGTCACTTTTTCAGCCGCCACGCCATACCCTAACTTTTCAATTTTCGCTTCAATATCGGCAAGGCTACATTTATTCGGGTCGTATTGAACAGTCGCTTTTTCCATCGCTAAATTGACGGTTGCTTCTACCCCGTCCATTTTATTGAGCACTTTTTCAATGCGGGTAGAGCAGGCAGCACATGTCATGCCGGTCACCTTTAGTGTCACCGTTCGCATCCATTTTCCCTCCCTTACTTTGAAAATTGCTTAATGACATCCATCAGCTCACGAATGGACGTTTCGCCATTTCCTTCGCGAATCGCTTTCGATACACAATGGCTGACGTGACGTTCTAACAAATTCAATCCGACTTTATTTAACGCGGCCGTAATCGCCGAAATTTGCACTAAAATATCGATGCAATACCGATTGTCCTCGACCATTTTTTGCACACCGCGCACTTGTCCTTCAATACGCTTCAAACGTTTAATAATGTTTTCAATTTCTTCTTCCGTGCGCGGAACCATTCGTTGTTCATGAGGCTCACAATGGGACATTTATTTCACCACCTTCATCATACATTATACCGGTAGTGGGTATAAAACTCAACGTGCAAACATACGTCGTACAACAACGATAAATATCCCTAACGCAACGAACGTGAAAATGACTTTCCCTTGCCATGTCCAATTCATCACTTGATGCACCGAATATGCCTCTAACAACAGTGCGGGCAGCTTCCCAATCGAGCTTGCTGCTGTAAAAAGAAGGAGCGACATGCGCCCGATAGCGGCAACGAACGTGACCATTCCGGATGGAACAAATGGAAGAAGACGCAACGATAAAACAAGTAAAAACGCTTCTTTTCCTTCTGCCATAAGCAAACGTTTCACTTTCGGATAGGAAAACCATTTTGTTTCTGAAAATTGGCGAAACCCTTTTCGATATAAAACGAAAGATACAATCGCCCCAACAGCCTCCCCGACAAACGATAAAAAAGTACCTTTCCAAAAACCGAATACCGCCAAGTTAGCGGCAGTGAGAAAGACGCTCGGGACAACGCCTAAAATACTAATGATGACATTCATTGCGATACTGATTAAAAAAGCAAATGGTTCATATGTTCGGAATAACGCAATCATCTGTTGTTCCATTTATGCCTCCCATTTATATCCTACCCCCCAAACGGTTTGCAGAAACTGATCAATCGGGAAACCAGCTTGGCGAAGTTTTTCGCGAATATTTTTTACGTGCGAATCGACGGTTCGTTCTTCTGTATTGGCATTATACCCCCATAATGTCACGATCAGTTGCTCGCGGCTAAATACTCGATTTGGATGTTTGAGAAAAATCCCTAAAATAGCAAACTCCTTTGGCGTGAGGGAAATATCGCGCTCGGCATATTGAACTTTATGCTGCGCTTCGTCCCAAACTAAGCCGTAAAACTCTAGTTTCGCTTGTTTTCCGACCGAACGGCGCAATACTGCCTCCATCCGAGCGAGCAATTCGGATTCGTCAAACGGTTTTGTAATATAATCATCTGCGCCGATTTTTAGCCCTTGGACAACGTCTGTCGTCGCATCTCTTGCGGTGACCATAATAATCGGAACGTTCGAAAACTCTCGTATTTGTTTGCACGTTTCCCATCCGTCCATCTCTGGCATCATGACATCAAGCAACACCAGATCCGCTTTATTATTTTCTAAATAGCGAATCGCCGCTACTCCTGACTCGCATTTCACACAACGGTACCCGTTCGGAGTAAGATACAGCTCTAATAAATCTAACATTCGTTTTTCGTCATCAACCAATAAAACCGTGTACACCTTCATCACCCCCTCGGCAATGTAATAAGCATAGTTGTTCCTTTTCCGAATTGGCTTGTGGCGGAAATCGAACCGCCGTGCGCTTCGACAATTTCTTTTACAATCGCCAATCCAAGCCCCGTCCCTCCGCCTATTCGCGATCTAGATTTATCGACTCGGTAAAGCCGTTCAAAAATATGCGGCAAATCTGCTTCAGGGATCCCTATTCCTTCGTCAGAAATCGTGATGATTACGTTCTTTTTCTCTCGTTTGACATTCATCGAAACGGTAGAGCCTTCATGAGAATATTTTAACGCATTGTCTAAAAGGTTGATCATCACTTGTTCAAATCGCTGTCGGTCGATATGGACGGTAACGTTCTCTTCGCAACGATAAATCAGCCCCATTTGTTTCGCCTGAAACGCAGGAGCCATTTTCTCGTATATTTTTTTCAAAAAAAGGCACAACGGGGTTGGCTCTTTCTCGATGTGAAACGAATGTCGGTCCATTTTCGCAAGCTCAAACAAATCTTTCACTAACTTTTGCATATGCTCGGCTTCTTCATAAATAATGGACAAATAGTTCGCTCGTTCTTCCTCGGCGATGTTCGGTCTACGCGCAATGTCCGCATATCCTTTCACATATGTAAGCGGAGTACGTAACTCATGTGAAATGCTCGCTAAAAATTCGTTTCGTTCTTTTTTCAAATGTTCCAAATCAGTCGCAAGGGTTTGAATCGCTTTTCCGAGTTGCGCTAACTCGTCTTCCCCTTTTACTTGCAGGCGGACAGAAAAATCTCCTTTGCTTAGCTTCTCGGTCGCTTGTTTCATCCGAATGAGCGGAATCGTAATGACTCTTGATAAGAAAAAAATCGTCATAATCGTCAAAAAGACAGAAACAATCCCAACGACGAGAAAATGATGTTTTAATTTAGAAATCATATTTTGAATGGAAGCCGTCCGCTGAAACATATACACATACCCTTTTGTCTTTCCTTCCATCCGAATCGGGCTGGCGGTAGCGATATACGGTTGTTTTTTCCAGTTGTTTTGCACCACCATCCCGCTATGAGAAATGTGGCGAACATCGGCATGTGGAATGAGTTTTTTCGCAAACGGCAAAATGCGATCAGAAAAATATAAAATATTCCCGTTCGCATCGGTAATGACGACATCCGTTTCTGCTTCCGACTCCATCATCACGACATGTTCTAACGTGGAAAGATGATAGCTTTTTTCCAATACATCCCGATGATTATTCCCTCTTGCCAACAACTGCTCAAATTCTTCATTAATTCTCGCGTTCACAAGCGTCACATACAACGACGCAAATAACACCGTTTCAATTCCTAGCACAAAGACAAAAAACAATAGCCCTAATTTAAATGAAAGTTTTCGCACGAAGATTCCTTCCTTACAGGCGTTTTTCTTTATTATAGCAGAAAAAATATGGAGAAAATGTGGAGAGACGACATGCGCCTGTGAGGTTGAGACAGGGGAATGCACGATATCTAACCAGATTAGAGATTAGCAAAAAGAAGTAACCAGCTTCATCCGTTAGTTTTAGGGAAGTGGTTACTTTTCTTGGTTTAGCTTATATAGTGATAATCAATGTCCACATTCCAATGGTGCCTGTTCCTTAAGTAACTTAATTTAGCTTCTGTAGATGAGCAAATCCACTAACATAAATTTACATCGAAACAAAAAGGAAACATGAACCCGATTCCTTGTTTAGAATAGATGTATCCACAACTATCGACAAGGAGGTTCATGTCTCATGAATCGATTAGCACATCATCAAGGAATTCACAAGTTTTTGACGATGCTGGGGTTACCACTTTATTTTTCAAAACCGGTCATGAAGCATCTCGCATACATTGTGGATGCGATGATGACAAAGGGCTTTTCAGGAACGCTGACCGATCTTCATCATGGGAGCTTTCATCCGAACCATCGCACAACACTGAGCCATTTTTTCACGAAAAGTCCGTGTGATGAAGAAACATTGTTTCGCCAACTCCAGAAGTGGGTGCTTCATCGTGTCGAACGCATAGCTAAACAGAACAATCACCCCTTTTTGTTTCGATCGATGATACGGGTAGCGGCTCGCTTAGGTGTCGATGACTCCAATAAAAAAGGAGCTGTCCAATCAGTAGATTGTTACACTGTTGGACGCCCCGTTCGACATGTGCCTGGCACTTAATTTGAAAATAACAAAGGGACGGAGGAGGAAATGGAAACACTAGTCACGATATGTTTTGAATTTGTAGGAGGATTGTTAAATTTTTTGCTGCTAGGTCAGTTTGATTACCTCATAGCAAAACGAAGATTGAAACATATGCAAAAAACAAGAATTATTGAAACACAAAAATCGTTCGACAAAAACACTGTAAAGCGTTTGTTACAAGATCCGAACATTTCTACCTATTTATATTCAAGAACAAATTACAAAAAACTGTTGCATGATAAAGATATGCAAAAACAGTTCAACGAAGCGATCAGCAAATATGTATAAATCGCCCACGACAAAGGTGGACGATTATGTTTTTTCTTTGTATAAAGATGCTGTGCTAATTAATATAACTCCTGCCAACAAAAATGAAACGTATGCGACAAGTGACGCAGCACCTTGATTTTTCACGCCAATTCCAACAAACGCCCAAACAAATACAAGTGGATATATGTAATCGTGTTGCCGAACCATGAAGAGAAGAGCTAAAGTTGTTGCAACAAGTAACATCGCAATCGCCCAAAATACTTCAGGTAACCCGAGTCCGTCCCAACCATTGTATTTTAAAACAAAGGAAATGTTTGCAATTGTCGCAACGCTAATCCAACTGAGATACACAGAAAATGGGAGCAAATCAAGACTTGTTGAATTCGTACGTTTAACAGCCATATACAACGAAATAAGTGTCAAAAGAAGAAGAAGCATCACAATAACAGAAAAAAGAAAATATTCATAATGCCATACAACAATCCATAACGCATTAAGCATACAGCTAGCGACAAAAGGAATAAACGCTTGGCGGTACATAGGTAAATGGCGACGAGAAGTTGGGATTTGTCTAAAAATCCAAATCGCTAATAGCACATAAATAAAGCCCCAAATCGAAAATACGTACCCTGCAGGTGTAAACAAGACGTTAACTTTACGCGATATGTCTCCTGTCGTCTGACCGTTTAACGGAAGCCACTCAGCTATCACATTAACAAACACCATCACGACATACGCTATAACATAACCAATAAATCGCCCCATCGCTATCCTCCAACTCTTTTCTTTATCATTTATATTATTCCTTCCATATGGACACGATAACCGTTTATAACAAAAAGAGACGGTTTTTGTCCCGCCTCTTTTACACTAGCTCACCCCAAATATCTTTCAACGTCCACGCCTCAACAGAAAGCACGGTCAATTTTCCACCTTCTGCAAACAATTCAATCCCTTGGCTCGTTTCAGATGGATATATTCTCCCTGTCATCACAAGCCGACCATCGTTGACGAATAACTCAACAGAAGAACGGTCAATAAAAACATGGAACGTGACAACATCTTTTTGTTTATCCAATACGGCACGGCGAATGCCACCCTCTCCTTTTCCGGATCGGTTTCGGTCAAATGTGACGAGAGCGTCTTTTACGTCATAGCGGAAAACCGTTTCTTCACTTCCGTCTTCCGCACAGCGCACCTTTACACCAAATGCATTCCCACGAAAATCGGCTAATGAAAAACGAACGAGCAATTCTAGTCGATCACCTTTTACTGGAAGTGTATACGTTCTATCGTTTACTGAAATCGATTCCAGCCTCACGTGCTCTTGGCGCAATAATTGCAATTCCGGCACCGGCTTCATCAATAGCTTCTCATCATCTGCTAATTCCAAAAGACGCGGAATCGTCAACGCTCCTGCCCAACCGTGCGCTTGCGTCGGCATTTGCGACTCCCACATATCCATCCAGCCGAACAAAATGCGCCGACCTTTTTCATCTTCAAACGTTTGCGCAGCGTAAAAATCAAACCCTTTATCGAGCTCTTCAAACGCCCCGTGCACAAGTTTTCCTGTTTCATAATTAAGCGTACCAACGACGTAGCCTGTTTGATGAAGGTTTTGAAAACGATCCCCGTCTGGTTCAATCCCTTGCGGTGAAAATAACAAAATATCCTTGCCGTTCAAATGAAAGACATCTGGACACTCCCACATATAACCTAAGCTACCATCGCTTTCAGCCATGATATTTACATATTTCCAATGGCGTAAATCGTTCGATTTATATAAAACAACTTTTCCGTTATTTCCCTCTCTTGTCCCAAGCACCATATACCAATTATCGCCGTGTTTCCATACCTTCGGGTCGCGAATATGGCCTTGGCAATTAAACGGAGGCTCAGCTAAAACAGGGTTCGCTTCGTCCTTTTCAAAATGAATGCCGTCTTTGCTTGTCGCAATGCATTGGTATTGCTTCAACTCCGTTTGTTCCTCGTTCACCCAGACATTTCCGGTGTAAATGAGCGTGAGCACGCCATTGTCATTGACTGCACTTCCTGAAAAACAGCCGCCTTCGTCGTACCATTCGCTCGGCGCAAGCGCAATCGGTACACGTTCCCAATGTACAAGGTCGTTACTTTTCACATGCCCCCAGTGCATCGGCCCCCATGTTGGACTGTCGGGATGAAATTGATAAAATACGTGGTACTCCCCATTCCATTGAATCAATCCGTTTGGATCATTCATCCAGTGTACCGGAGCCATAATATGATATGCTAGCCGGTATGTGCCGTCCATGTTTTGTTTGGCAAGCTGTACTCGTGTTTCTACCTCGTGAATGTGCTTCGTATGTTTCGACATAAATTTGCCCCTTCCTCTTTTGTTTATATATCAAGAAATGAAAAAATATGATGTGTAGAGAACTTTATGTTCGGAAATAAAGTGGAACGTCATTTCTCCAATTACACCTTCCCCCCTCCATGCTCGTACGAAGCCGGGGGCATGAGCACAGGAGTGCCTTCGTACAACTCCATTCGTCGTTCTCCGAAAAGCTCAAAAAACTCGGCAAACGTATATAGTCGTTTTTCTTCACGCTCACTCATCCATCCCACCTTCGCCTGTTTTTTCATTCCTATTCATCCATTGTTCTAAATGATGCACCGCAATGCCGGAAAAACTTTTTGTACGAGCATAATGTTGCTGAACGATCGCTAATTGTTCATTCATATACGTTTCGCTCTCTTCAACAAATGAAACGTGATCTCCTTCCTCAACTTGTCCTGTTTCCACACCGATGACAATCGATTTGTTGTACTTTTTCGCAAAGTTCATTTCTTTTTTTACAATGTTAATGATTGCCTTTGCTTCATCGCGATACGCCATGATCGCCACACCGTCTGCATGTGCAATCACCCATTCCGCTAAGTTGCCGTTCACGTATTGTACTTCATCAAACCAAAACGGGATGTCGACTTCAAAACGTAGCGATCGTTCGCTTGAGAGCTGACGTGTGCGCTGTAAAAGTGTTTGATACGAAACGATCGCTTCTTCTCGGTTCGTACGCCAACGTTCATGCAAGTACGGTTCAACGTCTAAGTGTACACCGCTAAACTTTTCATTTTGTTCGGCAGCGCTTTCATATCGGTCAATCCATCGGAATAAACGTTCAATTCCTTCGTTCGTTTCAATCCAATGCGGTGCTCCATCTAGTACATAAACACGAATCCCTTTTTCGGTTGCATGCCGAACAAATTGACGGTACGTATCAATAGGGATTTCTTCGTCGATTTGTACGTATACATCGCTTATTTGCTTCTTTTCTAAAAATGAAAAGATGCGCTCTTCATTTTTCACGAGCAGCCACGGATTCCAAAGCCATGTGGTGCGCACGAGCTGTTTTTCTTGTGCGAACAAATACACCCCCCTACAACAAGTACAAATAAAAATGTAATCATACTGATCACTTTTTTCATCTATATCCCTTCCCACACATATCGATTATCTTTATTTTACTATGTTTTGCATAGAAAAGAGAATGACAAAACGACTTTTTTCACATGATATATAAAAAAAGTGGGGATGAAAAATGAATGCATTTTTCTTATTTTTGTCTTTATTCGTTATGGCGACAACACCTGTTCAGCGAATGAATGACGATATTGTTTGGAACGTTCCGACCGATGAAAAAATGGTCGCTATTACGTTTGATGACGGACCGGATATGTTATATACGCCTGACATTTTAACAATTTTAAAGCAGTATGACGCCAAAGCGACTTTTTTCGTCGTTGGATTTCGAGCGGAAAAATACCCTGACATTATTAAACGCCAAATGAACGAAGGACATGAAATTGCCAATCATTCGTATAAACATCTCGATTTTCGAGGTAAATCAAAGCAAACGATTGAAGAGGAAATAAAAAAAAGCGAAGATGTTATATATCAAATAACAGGAAAACGACCGACATTGTTTCGTCCCCCGCTCGGTTACTACAATAAACGTATCATTGACATTGCTAAGCAACGAGGATATACCGTCGTGATGTGGTCAAAACATCAAGACACGTATGACTGGCAAAACCCTGGAACAAGCCGCATCGTGCGCCGTGTCATTAGCCATATTCAGCCTGGGCAAATTATTTTATTTCACGACCATGGAAGCGGTAGTCGCAAACAAACCGTTCAAGCTTTAAAAGAAATTTTGGCGATTTTAAAGGAAAAAGGATATACGTTCGTCACTGTCTCGGAGCTGTTAAAACACCATCCAAACTATCGCGAGTTGAACTTGTAGCACCTTTCATGTAAGCATATATTTTGATTTTTCAGCCCATCCATCTCATAATAAAAGGGACAAATATTGGAAAGGGGCAAAGTGATGAAAAGTTTACAAGATGGTGCCACGTTACATAATGGGGTGCGTATGCCTTGGCTTGGGTTAGGCGTCTATAAAGTGCAAGAAGGAGACGAAGTAAACCGAGCTGTTCGCACAGCGCTTGAAGTTGGCTATCGTCACATTGATACCGCTGCATTTTACCAAAACGAAGAAGGTGTTGGTCAAGCGATTCGCGAATCAGGCATTCCTCGCGACGAAATTTTTGTTACAACAAAAGTATGGAACAACGACCAAGGATATGAAGCGACATTAAAAGCGTTTGACACAAGTTTAAAAAAGCTCGGCTTCGATTATATTGATTTATACTTAGTACATTGGCCTGTCAAAGAAAAATATAAAGAAACGTACAAGGCGCTTGAAAAGTTATATAAAGACGGTTTTGTGCGCGCGATCGGTGTTAGTAACTTCCAAATCCATCATTTAGAAGACATCCTTGCTGATTGTGAGATTAAACCGATGGTCAACCAAGTCGAGTTTCATCCGCGTTTCACACAAAAACCGCTTCTTGCCTTTTGTAAACAACACGACATTCAATTTGAAGCATGGTCACCACTCATGCGTGGCGGTGAACTGCTAAACGAGCCAACGCTTGTCAACATTGCACAAAAATATAATAAAACTCCAGCCCAAGTCATTTTGCGCTGGGACTTGCAACATGAAGTCGTTACTATTCCAAAATCTGTCACACCTGAACGAATTGCGCAAAACGCAAACATTTTCGACTTTGCATTAACGAAAGAAGAGATGGATGCGATTGATTCGCTAAACGAAAACCACCGCATTGGTCCAGATCCGGATAATTTTGATTTCTAAAGGGGCAATTCATCGCCCCTTTCTTTCTTTTTTTTGATGCTTAACCATTGCGATCAAAAGAAGGAAGATAGGAATGATCATTTGAAGAGGAACGTGCATATAAATTGTAACGATTCGAAGCCCTTCTTTAATATGCTCAGCAAAATTGCTTGCAATGGCAAGAGACAAAAACAAGACTGAAATGCCTAGCGGATAAACAAGACGTTGATATTGTTTAAGCGCAAATAAGTCAGCCACGCCGATAACTCCTGCGTAAAAAAAGACGCCGACTTTGAAAAATCCGCCGACAATTAATGCAATCATAAATAGTACATCTAACCGTTCTAAAAAATTTGCCACGCGAATTTCTTGAATCGTATTTAGTAGTGGAAAAGTTGAACGTGAAACAATATCTGCGCCTAATACAGCTACATTCATCCCCATAATCATTGCTAAATTTATGCCACTTAACAATAATGCAAGAAACCCTGCCTTCCACACTTTTTCTTCCTTTTGTAAATAAGGAAAAATCATTGTAAAAACAACAAGTTCTCCAAACGGAACATATAATGTTTGCGTAAATACAACATGAAAAATGCGCGGCCATCCCTCTTCTAATATTGGTTGTAAGCGACGAACATCTATCTCTCCTGCGATAATAGTCAGCACGAAACCTAACATAAGTATCCAATAAAGGGAAAAGAAAAATAATTGACTCGCTCGTGCGATCACTTCAATCCCTTTATATACAGCATACATCACAGTCAACATCATGACCGCATTTAAAATAAACAAAGGTGTCTCAGGGTATGCAAACGTTAATAACAGCTCTCCAAAATCACGCAATACACGAGCAGAAATATATAAAAAATAAAGCACATATATGAGCGCAAGTACTTTTCCAAAGAAGGGACCGACAATGCGCTGACTATACGATGTAAAAGGGAGATTCGGATAGTACGTGAAAAGGCGATAGTAGACAAACAACAATCCGACACCGAAAACCATACCGCATAAAATGGCAAGCCAAACATCTTGTTTCGCATCCACCCCAAGTGGAATAACCATCGCGCTACCATGTTCAAATAAAATGGCAAGCATAAATAGCTGTCGCGCACTTATACGCGCTCGCTCCACTTTCTCACCGCCTTTTCACTGAATATATGAACGAGTTCGCAATCCTGTTCTTCGAATAAATGATTCCACCTTTACTTGAACATCTAATTTCGGGAAATATTTATCATTCCATGTTTTTTTCATCTTCTTCCATTCTTTTGGATATGTACGATGAACAACTTCTCCGAATCCGAAAATATCGCTTTTTTTCCTTTGAGCAACATGTACCGCTTTTTCAATTTCTGATTTAATCTCTTGTTGCATCACTTTTTCGAGTGCAACGATTTGTTTCGGATCGGTAAAGTCAATCGCAACAAATGTTTCACCAATATCTCCTTCTGTTGCAACTGTAACAAATATGATAGGCTTCCCATTTCTTAATTGTGCTGTCACTTTTGTTTTTGCCCGCACTACTTTATAAGACAATGCTTCTTTTTCTTCTTTCCAATCAACTGTGACGGCTGTCTGTTTAATTTTATCGAGAATCCATAATACTCCTCGCGCGTCTTCTTTTCCAATCCATCCGACAAGCTTTCCTCTTTTAAAAATGGCTAATTCACTAGCTCGAAGACATGCAGTAGGCTCCATCGTACGAACATTTTCTTGATCGTCGCTATGCTTTCGATTTCCGTCTACATGAAAGCTGCTCATGATGACTTCCTTTCCAGCAAGCGAAAAACTTTCAATTACTTCTCGTAAACGAGTGCCAACATTTTCTCCCCACATCATTTCTGTTAATTCTAACGTTTTAATCATTTGATTTGCTGGGATTTTATCGACTGGCGTGAGCACAGATAACAATTGCTTTGCTGTTTGCTTACGAGCAATCACAATATTTGCTGTTGGGCGAAATTGCGGATTACGCTCAACAACATCAAAAATTTGCTGAATTCCTTCCTTCGCAAGTTCTTCCCCAACCACAACAAGATTCGTATGAGCGTAGTATGGAATGCGGGATATTTGCTTCGACGCTTTCCGACTCGCCTCCACTAACGTATCGCCTGTTGAGGTATATAAAGCTACAGGAAGCCCCGTACTTCCCCCTCCTCTTTGCGTCGCCCCTGCTACGTTCCCAGGATTGACGACTTGAAACGTCGATATATACTTTCCATCCTTTTTATCTATACCAACTGCAATAATTAATGCTAAATCCCTTAACTCCTTTTTACTCCAACATCCGAAAAGTAGCGTACATATGAACAACATAAAAATAAGAAAAGGATATCGTTTAATTTTCATCCCCTTCTCTCCTCATTTCCTGATTAGGCTTCGGACGTTGTTCGTCCCCTTGACGAACGATATTTGTTTCTTCTGCAATCCCATGTGGTCGATCAGTTAATGCCCATAAAGGAAAACGTACGAACGTATCACGTAAATTCGTTGGAATAAGCGGAGCGAGCGGTGTCATATACGGTACACCAAACGAACGAAGACTACATAAATGAATAGTCATCCAAATTAATCCAATTAAAATACCATAAAAACCAAATAATGCAGCTAACACCATTAACAGAAAACGAATGAGACGCGCGGAAACTGCAATGGCAAATGATGGTGTAGCAAAACTAGCGATTGCTGTAATCGATACAACAATAACCATGACGGAAGAAACAAATCCCGCTTCGACCGCTGCTTGTCCAATGACTAGTGCGCCAACAATCGATACAGCTTGCCCAACAGTTCGAGGCAACCGCACTCCAGCCTCGCGTAAAATTTCAAACGTTACTTCCATAATAACGGCCTCTACAAACGCAGGGAACGGAACAGATTCACGTTGTGCAGCAATCGCAATAACGAGAGAAGTCGGAATCATTTCTTGATGAAACGTCGTCGCTGCAATATACAGAGACGGTGCAACAAGCGAGATGAAAAATACGAGTATGCGTAAAAAACGAAGTGCTGTTGCAATATCAAAACGTGCATAATAATCTTCAACCGCTTGAAAAAATTGAATAAACACCGCTGGCGCAATAAGAACAAAAGGCGTCCCTTCTACAAAAATAGCAACACGTCCTTCTAATAAATTGGCTGCAACGCTATCCGGACGTTCTGTATGATAAATGGTTGGAAACGTCGTAAACGTTTCATCTTCAATGAATTGTTCAATATAACCGGATTCTAGTACACCGTCCATACAGATGCGTTGCAGTCTGCTACGTACTTCTTCGACAATGTTGTCATCCGCAATTCCTTTCATGTACATCATACGTACGTTTGTGTGTGTCACCTCACCAACTGTAATGGCTTCTACCCATACATGTGGATGTTGAATACGTCGTCGCACCATGGCTACATTTGTTGTTAGTGATTCTGTAAACCCTTCGCGTGGTCCACGGATAGATAATTGTGTGCTCGGTTCTGTAATAGCACGGTACTCTCCACCTTTTACCGCTATACTAATTGCCTCTTGCATACCATGAATAAATAAAATGCTTTCCCCAGACATGAGCAAGGAAAATACGTCATTCCATTGTTTCACACGTCTCGTTGTATTGGCTGTAGCGATCTTTTTCTCAATATAGTCTAATTGATCACAACACATTGAAGGAAAAGACAGTTGTACACTGGCTTCAATGAACAATTGCTGAACCATATTTTCATCAACCATTCCACTAACAAAACAGAGCGCTGACGAAAGATTGTCTTCCTTCCCAAGCCAAAAACGGCGAATGACAATATCTGCACTATTCCCCGTTATATTACGTACCTTTTCTATATTTGCATGTAAATCTCGCTCAATCGTCCCATATATTCCCTCTTGTGCTACTTTATCGTATTGATATACTTGCTTTTTGTTCTGATTTCTCAACCGCAACCACATTCGCCTCTCTCCATTCACTATCGCTTATGGTTAGAATAAGCAATAAATACATATGTTATGCAAAAAGGAATAAAACACGTCAAAAAGTTGCACGCTAGTCCAAAAAAGATATTTATGGAGATGAACAAATGAAACTTGTCGTCATTTCTGTTTTTATCCCTATGTTGTTAGGTGGCCTAGCCATCAGTATGAATGTATTGTTAGGGATGAGCATGTACCAAGCGTTTATTGATATTTTTAATCCATTTAAAGTGATGGAGCCCATCGAACTAGGCGTTTTGTTTTTTCTGATCGTCTTATGGATTCTTGATACATCCCTCCATCTGTTTCGAAAAAAAAGTTAAAACAAAAAAACCGAACAGCGCTCGCGTTAAGCGAACACCGTTCGGTTTTTTTGTTTTCTCATGCCTAAAGGAACATATACGCAAAACGGTTCACTTTCCATATAATCGCCTGTGACTGCATATGCACGAGCACGTGATCCGCCACAAACGTAGCGAAATTCACAAATGCCACATTTTCCTTTATATAAATCTGGTTGGCGTAATTGTTTCATCACTTCCGATTCACGATAAATGCGCGCTAAAGGTTGTTCACGTACGTTGCCGCATACGATTGGAAGCAAACCGCTTGGCATGACATCTCCTGTATGAGAAACGAAAACGAAGCCGTTACCATCATTCACGCCTTTTGGTGCTCGTTTTAATCCGTCAATGATTGAAGCACGGTCAGTCGTCATCGCATGCTCATAACGAATATCCCCCGCTTCAATTTGTTTTTCTCGCATTTTTTGTTGAATGACAACACGACGATAATGTTGCGCTGCTGTCGTTTTAATATCATATGGTGCTGTTTTACTTAATTCATATAACCAACGAAACACTTCTTCATGTTCAGCTGGAGTAATGCAGTCATTCATTTGCCCACGACCTGTTGGAACGAGTAAAAAAATGTACCACATCACTGCGTTTAAATCGCCAACTAATTTCGCCATCTGTTCTAAATGATTGTAGTTATAGCGCGAAATGACCGTATTCACTTGCAACGGCATATGTAATTCGTTTAAATAGCGAATGTTTTCGATCGTTAAATCAAATGATCCTGGTGTACCGCGAAATCGATCATGAATGTCAGCCGTCGGCCCATCTAAGCTAAATGCCCAGCGCGACAATCCAATCTCTTTTGCTTTTTTCATTTTTTCTTTCGTCACATTCGGCGTTGCACTCGGTGTAATCGAAACACGCATTCCTTTTTTCATCGCATACTCAGCAAGATCAAGCAAATCTTCACGCATCATACAGTCTCCGCCCGTAAATACGAGCATTGGATTGTTCATTTCATATATCTCATCAATTAATCGAAGACCTTCTTTATATGTTAGTTCACGCGGATCAGGGAGAGGCTGGGCGTCCGCACGACAATGTACACATTTTAACTGACACGCTCTCGTCACTTCCCAAATGACGATAAATGGATTTTCATTATAATCTACCTCATGCGCATGTTTATGCATATTTCATCACCAGCTTCTTGTGTTATTTTTCACATTCATTATAGGCTTATTTTTTAGTGATACACGCGCATGTTTTTGACGATTTTTTAAACATCCCTATGCTAAAATGGAATAAGGAAAATAAAGGAGCTGAAAAAAATGAAATCAGAAAAAGAAAAGATGGTAAGCGGTCAATTGTATCGGGCTACCGATCCAGAGTTAGTGAAAGAACGTGAACATGCCCGTAAATTAACAAGACTATTGAATGAAACATTAGAAACGGAGCATGAACGACGTGTTTCTTTATTGAAAGAACTGTTTGGTTCAACAGGTCAAAACGTATACATTGAACCCCCTTTCTATTGCGATTACGGATATAACATTCACGTCGGGGAAAACTTTTTTGCCAATTTTAATTGCGTCTTTTTAGATGTATGTGAGATTCGTATCGGGGACAATTGCCTTATTGGTCCCGGCGTTCATATTTATACGGCAACGCATCCGATCGATCCAATCGAAAGAGCATCCGGTTTAGAATACGGAAAGTCCGTGACGATCGGCGATCATGTATGGATTGGTGGCGGGGCAATCATTAATCCAGGCGTCAAAATCGGAAATAACGTTGTCATCGCTTCTGGGGCTGTTGTCACGAAAGACGTTCCTGATCACGTTGTCGTCGGGGGCAACCCGGCAAAAATAATCAAACAGTTAAACGTATAAAAGGCTCCCACGAAAGGAGCCTTTCACTTACGCAAAATAAACGATATAAATAACCGCTGCGAGCACGATGCGATAAATCGCAAACGGAACGAGACGAACGCGGTTAATTAAACGCAAGAAAAAGCGAATAGCTAGCAAGGCGAAAATAAATGCACTAATAAAACCAATAACAAAAAATGGTAAAGCATCAATCGTGATATACTCCCAGTTTTTCAATAACGAAATGCCACTTGCTCCTGCCATAATTGGCACTGCCATAATAAATGTAAAATCAGCAGCAGCACGGTGACTCATGCCTACAAGTACGCCACCTGAAATGGTTGATCCTGAACGCGAAAACCCAGGCCAAAGCGATAAACATTGAACAAGACCGACAATAAACGCTTGCTTATACGTAATATCATCTACCGTTTGTGCGACCGTTCGTTTTCCGAAACGATCTGCTGCGATCATTAACAACGCCCCAAGCACAAGTCCGATGAGCACCGTTTTTGTGGAAAATAAATGTTCATCAATATAGTCTTCGAATAAAACTCCTAACACCCCAGCAGGCACAAGTCCAATGAAAATGTGCATGAGCGTTAAATGCGATCCTGCTTTTCTGTCACGTTTACGCAAATAAAGCAACTCAAAAAACTTATCTTTAAACACAACAACGGCAGCTAAGACGGAACCGAGCTGAATGACAACTTTAAACGTATTCGCCCCATATTTCCCCAAAAACTCGCTTGACTTTAGCCACATATCGTCAACAATAATCATATGCCCCGTCGATGAAACAGGCGCAAACTCTGTCACCCCTTCGACTAGCCCTAAAATGATCGCTTTCATTAATTCAATAATATGCATGCATGTCCATCCTTTCTTGATTGGTGAAATATGTATAATTCCTTTTCATGACCTACTTCATTGTACTACAAACGTTCGATTTCTACTACACGTACATACAAAATATCAAAACCATTCGTCAAAATAATTATATAACAGTTATTGATTTTTTAAATCTGTTATATTACAATGTAATTAACAAAAGAAACGTGTGAAAGGGGTTTTTGTTTATGGATATGTACACAAAAGCTTATCAACGATACGTTGAAAAATGCCATGAGTTCGGTATCGAAGCGATCGATTTGATCGAATTTATTCGCAACTTAACAACAGAACAAGTTCAACATATGATCCAAAGTTAAAGATTGGAGTGAAACGATGAACGAAAAAACAGATGTAAACGTATAAATCCCCCATTTTATTCTGCGAACAGAATGAAATGGGGGATTTTTATAATTTTTTAATAAAAATATTTTTTATACTTTACTATTAAATATTAATTTAGTATAATTCTAATGTACTAATCATTATCACTATCGTTGAGTAAGCAAATAGACTTTATTGATTTATATGCACGAAAGGGGAATAAAAGAATGGAAAACAAATGCCCGTTCCATGGAAGTGTGACGAGTCATACTTCAAAAAAAACAACAAACAAAGACTGGTGGCCAAATCAATTAAACTTAAACATTCTTCATCAGCACGACAGAAAAACGAATCCTCATGACGAAACGTTTGACTATGCTGAACAATTTCAAACACTTGACTATTGGGCGTTGAAAGAAGATTTGCGCAAGCTCATGACGACAAGCCAAGATTGGTGGCCTGCCGACTACGGACATTACGGACCGCTATTTATTCGCATGGCTTGGCATTCTGCAGGAACATATCGCATTGGCGACGG
The DNA here is from genome assembly GCF_051200995.1 of Anoxybacillus eryuanensis. Lineage (NCBI taxonomy): Bacteria > Bacillati > Bacillota > Bacilli > Caryophanales > Anoxybacillaceae > Anoxybacillus > Anoxybacillus eryuanensis. Next base: position 198,924 of record NZ_JBPODS010000002.1, read on the forward strand.
ACGAGGTGGCGCTTCAACCGGTACACAACGTTTCGCCCCGTTAAACAGTTGGCCAGACAACGCTAACTTAGATAAAGCACGTCGCTTGTTATGGCCGATTAAACAGAAGTACGGTAATAAAATTTCGTGGGCGGACTTAATCGTATTAGCCGGCAACGTAGCCATTGAGTCAATGGGAGGAAAAACGATTGGTTTTGGCGCTGGTCGCGAGGACGTATGGCATCCAGAAGAAGACATTTATTGGGGTGCTGAGAAAGAATGGCTCGCCTCAGAACGATATACGGGCGACCGCGAATTAGAAAATCCGCTTGCTGCTGTGCAAATGGGACTCATTTATGTCAATCCAGAAGGTCCTGACGGCAATCCAGATCCGCTGGCAGCCGCACGTGACATTCGTGAGACGTTTAAACGAATGGGCATGAACGACGAAGAAACGGTCGCGCTCATCGCAGGTGGTCATACGTTCGGTAAAGCGCACGGAGCTGGCGATGCGTCACACGTCGGTCCAGATCCAGAAGCTGCTCCGATTGAAGCGCAAGGATTAGGTTGGATCAGTTCATATGGAAAAGGAAAAGGGCGCGATACGATTACAAGCGGTCTTGAAGGCGCTTGGACACCAACACCTACACAATGGGATAACAGCTATTTACAGTTGCTTTTTGAATATGAATGGAAACTCACGAAAAGCCCAGCTGGTGCGTATCAATGGGAAGCAATTGATTTAAAAGAAGAACATCTCGCTCCAGATGTCGAAGATGCGAACAAGAAAGTACCACCGATGATGCTGACGACTGATTTAGCGTTACGCTTTGACCCAGAATATGAAAAAATCGCCCGCCGTTTCTATGAACATCCAGAGGAATTTGCGGATGCGTTTGCTCGTGCGTGGTTTAAACTTATTCATCGTGACATGGGGCCAAAAACGAGATATCTCGGTCCGGAAGTGCCAAAAGAAGATTTCATTTGGCAAGACCCGATCCCAGAAGGAGATGTTGAATTAACGGATGCAGAAATCGAAGATATTAAAACACGCATTTTACAATCAGGACTCACAGTAAGCGAGCTTGTGAAAACCGCTTGGGCGTCCGCTAGCACGTTCCGCAACTCTGATAAACGCGGCGGCGCAAACGGGGCGCGCATTCGCCTCGCTCCGCAAAAAGATTGGGAAGTGAATGAACCAGAACGACTTGCCAAAGTGCTTTCCGTTTACGAAGACATTCAGCGCGAGTTACCTAAAAAAGTAAGCATCGCAGATTTAATCGTGCTTGGCGGTAGCGCGGCGGTCGAGAAAGCCGCACGCGATGCTGGGTTTGACGTTCGCGTACCGTTTATGCCTGGACGAGGCGACGCAACAGAAGAACAAACAGATGTCGAAAGCTTTGCGGTATTAGAACCGTTTGCCGACGGATTCCGCAACTATCAAAAGAAAGCATACAGCGTCACGCCAGAGGAGCTTCTTGTCGACAAAGCCCAATTGCTCGGCTTAACCGCTCCAGAAATGACTGTATTAGTTGGCGGATTGCGCGTGTTAGGGGCAACGTATCGCGACCTTCCTCACGGCGTATTCACGGACCGTATCGGCGTGCTAACAAACGATTTCTTCGTCAACCTCGTGGATATGAACTATGAATGGATACCGAAAGAAGAAGGCTTGTATGACATTCGCGATCGGAAAACAAAGGCAGTCCGCTGGACAGCAACGCGTGTCGACCTAGTGTTTGGATCGAACTCGATCCTCCGCTCCTACGCCGAATTTTACGCCCAAGACGACAACAAAGAAAAATTTGTCCGCGACTTTATTCAAGCTTGGGTGAAAGTGATGAACGCTGACCGCTTTGACCTTCGGAAAAAAACAAAAGCATCGGTGACGGTTTAAATGAAAAAAAGCAGGCGGACGATGTTGTCCCCTGCTTTTTATTTCTCATAAATAATAACCCCATCACGCGCAATTTGCCGTACGATTTCGTTATTCAACGAGCCAGCAAACAACACATCGAATGAATCAATAGAGCCCATCGGATCACTTAATCAATCCCTAACAAGAAAGATAAAAGACTAAACACAATAAGCGAAAATGCGTTGTTTATGTACATGTGTCTGTATCACACCCTTGCTTCCTAATTTATATCGACTATGTTAATTAGAAAAACGTTCGGCGGTTTGGATGATTTTGTTGGTTTTCTAACGAACGAACAAGCACATACCGTTGAAGTCCACGCGAAGTAGAAATGGCTAGTTTTCCATATCGCTCAGCTTCTTTTTGATCGCCATTTCGAAACTCCCTTTCTGCTTCTAATACATAACAAAACGTGTGTTTTTTTACTTTCTGTTTCAAATTCTCGAACCGATCTTCCTGTCCGCGCAACAGGGCAATCAATGCTTGATTATAATAACGGGCTTTCTCGTTTTGAATGTCGTTCGCCACATGTTCTGCTTCCTCTAATTCTCCCTGCTCTATGTATATATGGACAAGGGCTAGCTTTTTGGCTTCTGCATAACCTTTCTCTAGTTGTTCGGCATATTGCTCAGCTCGTTCAAACTGCTTATGTACTAATGCTTTCGTTAATGCATAATATGGATGTTTGATTCTTTTTTTTACATAACCTTCAACTAAATTTACGTTTTTTGTCCAAAAAAGAATATACATATGATAACAACCAATCCCTATAACAATCAAACTAATTATGCCAATTCCGATCGGCTTAGGAAACTGGACATTCAATACGTTTAGAAAAACTCCAATACTTGCACCGACAAGCGCCCAAAAAAGTAAATTTTTCATCCTCATACACATCTTTCCCTTCTTGTTGAAACATACTTTCGCCTTTTCCATTTTACTATAAATTCTCATAGATAGGACATACAGCCATTAAATTTATTTATCAAACTTTTTTACACCACCAAAAAAGGACGCCTAAGCGACGTCCTTTTCATAACGCAAAATCGATCATTTCATCTGCTTCGATTTCACTTTTGACACCCTCTCCCTCTAGAAATGTTCCACTTTGACAACTTTTTGATCAACACGACGTAAATCATTTCGACCAACATAAGATAAATCGTTTCGATCAACACGACGCACATCCCGTAACATTCTTGAAAAGTCTCGCCATTGATGAAGAACTGCTTGAACGAGCCGTACCGTTCCGTAACAAGCATCTATATCTAATGTTTCATCGTCTGTATGTTCGCACTCGTATCCGACGGACAAGTTCACGCTTTGGATGCCATGTTGTGCCCAAATTCTCGTATCACTACTTCCACCAGCTGTGCATTTCCAGCCAGTTAACCCGGCATCGTAAGCTACTTGTTCGAAAAACTGTCCGTATCGAATATCGCAAAATGGCTGGGTCGTGCCGCATGACGTGACGATATCGCCCGTTCCTCGCCGATCGACGACAATTGCTGCATCAACGCCCCATAAAAAATATTCACTAAGCTTGCTTGCTCCAACAAGCCCGCACTCCTCTTCAACCGTAAAAACAAATTTAACCGTTCCGTTAAACGAAGACGCTTCAAGCCATTTCGCTATTTCAAGCAACACCGCCACCCCAGCGCGATCATCCGCTCCTAAAATGCCTTCACTGCTCGACCAAATCGCTCCTTGTTTAACAATCGTTCTTCCTGGCGCAAACGATTCTACCGTATCTAAATGCGCATTCAACAAAATCGTTGGTCCATTCCCTGATTTATATGTTTTTTGCGCAAGCAAGTTTCCGTATCGATCGATTGTAATGTGATCGACATATGGTTCAAGTTTCTCATATACGACTGAGCGAATATGATGTTCATTTCCGCTTTCTCCTGAAACGCTAAGCAATTCTTCAAGCTCATAGAGAAATAGCATTTTGCGGATATAGGCTTCCCCTTGTTCTAACCAATCGATTTGTACTTTCCGCATTTGCTCAGCGAGGTCAAGAAGTCGTTCTCTTTTTGTTAAAAACACGACTTCAGGAAAACGAGAAGGTCTGAAGTGCACATGGACTTGCAATGCATGAAACAATTGCATCACTTTTTCCATATTCGTCCGCTCATCGAAAGATACATAAGGACGACGTCGGTCATGACCATCACAACAAGACACTGTACGCAATCCAAGACGATTCAACTCACGAATGACACCACTCATATACGTATCTAACTCAAATACTTTCGGCTCCTCTACCCCGATTGCTTCCCAAATGCCACGCTGATAAAACTCAACTGCTTCAAGCCATTGTTTTTCGCTAATCGGCGGACTCGCAATCGTTAATACATCGTCACAAAACGTATAATCGACATTCGCCATATCTAAACTTTTCAACAAAAACTCGACGTTTTCTTTTCTCTCATTTGCGCAAATAAACTCATTCGGACTTTTTTCCTCCAACATAAAACCTTGACGAATAAATAGTTGATTCCATGTTTTCATCTCATCATCGCTCCTTTTCCTTATTTACAAACTTAGTATAAAAAAAGAGCGATGACACACATGTCATCACGAATAGTCTTCAAACATAAACGTATAATCGCTTCGATACATAATGATATAATCGACAGAACCGTTATAATAATAGGCGGTTTCGTCTCTAAATTGGCATGATTCGATTATATCGGGCACTTGAATACGACTTAGCCTTTCTCGAAGGCGCCTTACTTTTTGGACAAACGTATTTGTCGAAATTTCTCCATCCTGTCTAGGTTGAAAAAACATAGCCACATCATGTTTCGTTGCCGGACGCGTTTCATTTGTTTTCACCAAAAAATAACAAAGCATCTCCGCAGGATCACAAGGTAAACACACTTCCCTGCCGTGATAAGCTACAACGTTTTCCCGATCAGAAAAATAAACAACAACTGTATTCAAAGGATTATTCATCATGAGTTGTTCACATTCTTCTTTTGAACAATACGCTTTTCCATTCCGAGTCTGTTTCGTAAACGCTCGCATCGCTAAAATATTTTCACTTTGTTGCAACAACGTGTGCAAAGATGAAAGTTGCGCAGGCACTCTTTGATCGTTTATATAATCAGGAAATTTCTCAAGCGATCGATACGTTTTTTCTGCCATAAACAAAGCGCTGTTCGCTGAATACAGATGAGCATAATATAGCTGTTGCTCATTTAAGCAAAACTCCGGATTCGAATACGTCTTTTGATATTCAAGCGCTTTTTCAAAGTAACGCTGCGCCGTTGCGTACTCTTTCTTCTTATACGCTAAAAATCCGAGACGATAATGAGCAATCGGATTCGTTTTATCATACCTCAACGCGTCTTCAAAAGCTTTTTTCGCCATATAATCATCTTTCATAAGCTGCGTTTTCAAATACGTTCCGTAACGAATGAGATAAGTAACGAGCCTTTTTTTCACATATTCAAACCCATGCTCTTCTTGTTCCTCTGCGGAACAACGGGATAAGTAACGGTACATGTTTTCATACACATCGACAATTTCATGATAAATCCAATCTTTTGCCTCACCGCTATTTAGCTCTTCAAGAAGTTGTTCCTCACGATCGTATAATTCATCTATGGTCATTTGTGATAATCTTCTCATAAAAATGCCCCTTCATCTATTAGTCGCTCGTACCATTGCCTACGGTAGCTAATCTCTGAATCTCCCAACGACTAAAGTCGTGGGGTTCTTGCGTACAAAAGGTTTTTCCGTACACCTACGTGCAGAACCCGCCTTTGTTCCGCAAGACCCTACTCGATGGTGCCTTGCGCCCTGTGCGTCCGATTCAAGACGATGAAATGTGATTCACTCCTATGCCTAAAGACAGGAACTTTCTCGCTAAAATCACGGAAACTAGCCCACGTTTGTTAGTATATCTGTATCAATCTCAATATTTACAAGACTGGCGCCGCTAGGCAACAGTTCCTTTAGCTTTTCGACAGAAGAAGCTGCAGGAATGTCTTCCCCTATTTCTTCCATATAGTCGAGCATTGTCAACAATACATCCTCTGCCATCTCCACTGCCTCCACCAACGTTTCCCTGTAGGTAAAGCAGTTGTCCAAATCTGGAAAAGTAACTATATAGCCACCGTCCTCTTCGACTTTTTGAATGATTGGGTAAAATTGATATACGGCCATTGATTATCCTCCGGTGGTTCGTTTTTTATGGGCGTCTTGCCAACAAATCGATCATTTGTCGCTGCCGTTCTTCTAAAACCTTTGGTGTCCACTCATCTTTCTGGTCAATAAATACTTTGCTTCCTTTGAAAACGTCCATATGTCCTTTTAAGTAACGTTCCTTTTTCTGCTTAAAATCTAAGTTACTTAACGAACTATTTTTTCTTTTGCTAATGAGGACAAGGTTAGCAATTTTATCTGTCCAATACGCTCTCTCGTCCTCCGTGAAATCTTGTACCCATTGACTATTCTTATCCGGATTTTGTGGCAAAATATGCTCCACGCTTATGTTTTTATAACCAGATAAATGAACGGTGTTATCCCCCAATAAATACTCCATCTTTAACAACAAATACTTTGCATATTGTTTTTTGTACACGTTACCGCTAATCTGTCGCTTAAACTCCTCCACATCCACTGAAAAAATGTCATCATTATTTATTAAATCATTCACATTAGACACATCCGTTTGTTCAATGGCTTTTAAAATATTATTCATCGCTTCTAATCTCGGAGTTGAATTTACCCCAGAAATCCAATCACCAGCAAATTTAAATTCCAACTTCCGTAAAAATTCATCTATCTTATTTGTTTTAAACTTAGCGTAATAATACATGACAGGAGGTATCCAGTCCTCTGAACGGAATCCTATCTTCATAATAGTAATGAGATTTTTAAATGCGTTACTCAACTCATTATCAGCTAATTCGATGACATTTTCGTACACTTCATCATACTGTTTAATAAAATCCAGCGTTTCTTTTCCTTGCGTCAGCTTCCCAGCTTTATAAATCTTTTCCTCAAATTCTTCCAATAAATTTGTTCTTGCTTTCTCTTTTACGATAATTGTTCTGACGAAGTTTAGAAAACGATCAAATCCCTCTCCAAAACGCCCCTCGATCTCTTCCCAATATTTCGCATACTTTTTTATTTCTTTTTCATTATGCAATTGCCCGATGTTCATTGATTTAAGAATATCTGCGCTCGTTAAAGGGATACCTCTATCATTTAATATTGTAAACATCCTAAACGCATCTTCCGTATTATCCGTTGATACATAAATAACCAGCGCTTTATTAAAAATAAATTTAACAAATTCTCCTAGTTCTTCTTTATCTTCTAGCTGCTCTCTTAATACAAGTATCGCATTAGCCATATTGGAAATTGATACATTATCTTTTTCCTTTTCTACTTTCAATTCATCAATTAACGTAGTTCCATCTAAAGCAATAACATATTTCTTTATAAAGTCTTCTACTTGATCCCTAATCTGGTAGGTAATACGTTGCCTTTCAGGTACCATATCAAGTTCATCAGCTTCTTGATAAATTTTCTGCTGAAGGTTATTTTTAAACGCTCGTTCTTCTAGCAAATCTCTTAAAACAGCAAACATTAAAAAGAATGTGGTTAACCGCTGCTGCCCATCTAACACTTCATATTCTGCAAAATCTTTATTTTTTGTTCGCTTTAAAACGAGTGAACCAAGGAAATACTCGCTATCGCGTTTATTCATAAATGCGTAATACAAATCGTCAATTAAATCCTGTATATTTTCCGATTGCCAAACATAGGAACGTTGGTATTCTGGTATAACAAACCAAAAATCCGGCGAAAAAATTTTCTGTAGTACTCTTTTATCGGCATCTATTTTTCCATGTGTCATCGTATATACACCTCATTGTTAAGAACTCAGAAAACAGTGTTTGAACCCATTTTCTTGATACACTTACTGTTTCAATGTCATAAAAAACTGCTCCACCTGTTCCGGTTTTAATGTTCGAAGCAATTGGACAAATTCGGCATACTCGACTTCGTGTATGCTACGAATAGTTTCTATTTCATAACGGAGCGCCTCTTCAAACTCAGGAAAAACGGTGGCATACAGCAGCTGTCTTTGCTTCTCCAGCGGGTATTGGCGCTCTTGCAAATATAATAAAATATTTTTCAACTGCTGAATAAACAAGGGGGCACGCTGTGTCCATCGCTCTAATAAACCGTTCCACGAAACATCTTTCCCCTCATTTTTTTCTTCTTCAAACCAGCGCTGCAAAGCGTGGTACAACGCCTTCAGCTCATCCTCTGTTAACGTAACCCCTTTTCCCATTTTCTCATGAGCTACATCCCAATCCCGTATATCAAATTTCGCCGGATAGCCGTTCCAGCTAATGAGATTAAGCTCCTTGCTCCATCCCTTCCCTGATTCCGACAGGACGGCAATCTTTTGTTTAATGTCAAACTGAATTTTAGTCATAGAACCTCACCTCTACTTCGAATAAATCGCTGAATCAAAGCCAAAGGCGTCATAATCCGCTCGGTAAAAATCGCGCACAAACGGTGAAATGCTGCGGAACGTCTTTCCAGTATACATGAGCTGCACTTCTTTTCTCGCTCGCGTCACCGCAACATACAACACTTTCTTTTCATCGTTTAATATCGCGTCGTAATCGGCGTTGTAGCTGTCGCTGTTTTTATTATCGCCCGCTCTTTAAATGGCGAACAGTGCCAGGCACTGTTCGCCAAAAGAGAAACTGTAGCTTTCTTTAGGAACAATCCGAAGTTTATTTTCATTAGAGCTTGGCCAGAGCTGGGCGGATGAAATAAAGGAATTCATTTCATTGCATTTTATTTTAAAGTGTAAATGTTGTAAATCGCATTGTCTCGCTTGAGAAGGAGTTAAGTAAGGGAATGTAATAAAAAGTTCCCAATCGTCTTCAAACGGTTCAAACGTAATAAAGGGGCGATTTACTATCGCCGAATAATCATTAAAATGAGACGACCCTGTTAAACGTTGAACGTAAAGCTCGCATCGTTCAGACCCTTGCCCTCGCTCATGGCGAAAATGGGCGGATTGTATTCTTCCCTCTGCTTTAAATACTCTCGCCCCACAACAAGGACACGTATAAACAATGCCATACTTATGTGCGTTTTTTGCATGAACAAGCTTCCCTAATTGATCAAATGCTCTTTCCATATAAACAAGAAACCCCTTACAAAATTATTGAATAACGTTTATTTAGTTAATAAACAAATTCCCAAGAGAGACAGCAATTCCATAATTACTGTCTCCCCGCACAGGGACTCTCTATCTGCTTCACATATTCATACATTGCAACTTCGCCTGCTCTAACACATCCTCAACCGCCTTCGGTTGTTTGTTTGGCGGGTAGTCGTATTTACGAAGCACTTTTTTTATTTCTAGACGCATGCGGGCTTGGGCTTGAGCTTTTTTATCCCAGTCATGTGTGCGATTTTCTTTTACCGTTTTCGCTAGCTCTTTAGCGATTTTGATTAAAATGACATCTTCCATTAACTTTTTAATATCTGGATCAGAGCCTAGCACATCAAAAAATGCCTTTTCCTCGTCGGTTAAGCCAAGTTGCTTCCCTGCTTGAATCGCTTCTTCTAGCTCTTCTTTAAATTTAATAAGCTCTTCAAACACTTCGTACACGTCCATATAGTCGTTCCGGTTATTATATTTTTCAAGTATTTTCTCGAAACGCTTGGAGAATGTTTGGCTCACCGTCATGTTTGTCTTTTTCACATCTTGTAATTTTTGCTTTAATACGCGCATTAAAATCGTTGTCGCAATATTTTTTTGCGGCAATACCCGTAGTTTTTTGATATTTTCTTCATTCAACAAATCAAAACTTTCCGATGAAACCGCTTGGGTCAACACCATCACTTCATCTTCTAAAATTGCTTCTTCCAGCATTTTCGAGATTCTCTCATTCACTTCTTTTAAATCTGGTGTACCTGTTCGTGAAGATTTCATAATAAACGAACGGACAGCGACAAAATAAGAAATTTCCTCTTTTTGTTCTTTCGTCAGCAAACCGGTGCAAATTTTATAAACATCTTTCAACTTTTTCGTTTCCGTCATAAACAGCGATTTTCTTTTTTCTGTTTGCTGAACAAATTCTGCTCCGTCGCGAATGACTTCATAGCGCTTTTTATCGCTATCACCGAAAAAGGCACGATAATCAAACGAATAGAACATGTTGCGCAACACTTCGAGGATGTTTAACGCAATATCGCGAGCTTGTTCGTTTTCCTGCACTTTATCTTGGTCACGTTTCGTATACGTTTGCAAGGCTTCCATTAAGTTTCTCTTTAAACCAATATAGTCCACAATCAATCCGCCTGTCTTGCCTGGATAGACACGATTGACGCGGGCGATGGCTTGCATCAAGTTATGTGCCTTCATCGGTTTATCGATATACATCGTATCAAGCGCTGGAACATCGAAACCGGTTAGCCACATATCAACAACAATCACGATTTTGAACGGATGATTGACATCTTTAAATTCTTTCTCCCGCTGTTTCCTCGTTTGTTTATTCCCAACAAGCTTCGCCAATTCTTCTGGATCTTGGTTGTTTTCTGTCATGACAATTTTCACTTTTTCTTTCCAATCGGGGCGTTGTCTCATGATTTCTTGATACATCGCAAATGCTGTTTTTCGCGAATAGGCGACAATCATCGCTTTCCCCGCGACGAGATTTTCGCGCTCTTCGTAATGGCTGATAATGTCGGCTACGACTTCTCTAATTCGGTCTTTATCGCCGATAATTTGCTCCATGCGACTCAAGCTTTTCTGGCTTTGTTCCACAATATAGTCGTCAACACCTTCATTGACTTGCATATTCCAATATTCTTGATCAATTTCATTCATTTTCGTCTCGTCTAGTTTTACCTTCGCCAAGCGGGATTCATAATAAATTTTCACGGTTGCCCCGTCTTGAACCGCTTGTGTCATATCATATACGTCAATAACATCACCGAACAGTCCGGTTGTCGATTTGTCCGTTGTTTCAATCGGCGTGCCAGTAAACGCGATATACGTCGCATTCGGCAAAGCTTCCCGCAAATATTTCGCATAGCCGTACTTTTGTTCACCGGTTTCAATATCGTATTTCGGATCGACACCGTATTGTGTGCGATGAGCTTCATCAACCATGACAATGACATTTTCTCGATCAGAAAGCAAGCCAGTTTCTTCTTCAAACTTTTGAATCGTCGAAAAAATAATCCCACCAGTTTGACGATTTTCCAATAGCTCTTTTATATGACTCCGTGTTTCCGCTTGTTGTGGTGTTTGCCGCAAAAATTCACTTGCCCCGGAAAATGTTTCGAATAGTTGTCCGTCTAAATCATTCCGATCGGTAATGACGACAATCGTTGGATTTTTCAATCCTTCCCGTTTCACTAAGTTCCCAGCAAGGAACACCATGGAATAACTTTTCCCACTTCCTTGCGTATGCCAAATAACCCCAGCGCGTCCATCTTTTCCAACTGCTCGTATTGTGGACTCGATAGCTTTTTTCATTCCATAATATTGGTGATACGCAGCCATAATTTTCGCTTCATTTGTAAACAAAGTGAAGTTTTTTATGACATCCAAAAAGCGTTTTTGATTGAATAATCCGTACATTAATGTCTCTAATTCACGATTTTCAACAACCTCGTCTTCGATATTAATCTTTTTCCACGCCAAAAAGCGATCAAGCGGTGCTGTGATTGTTCCAGCTCGGGCTTTCACCCCATCACTAATCACGAGAAACGCATTGTAATAGAATAAAGAAGGAATGTGGACGTTCATATAATTTTTCAATTGTTTGTATGCATCTTCAATATCGACTTCTTCGCGTGATGTACTTTTTAACTCGAATACGACAAGCGGGATTCCGTTTACATATAGTACAATGTCAGGGATTTTCTTCTGACCTTTTTCAACGATCTCTAATTGATTTACAACAAGAAAATCATTATTTTCAGGTACTTCCCAATCGATGAGCCGAACGCGATGGTAAACTGTTTCCCCGTTCACAAACTCAGCCACTTCCACCGTTTCCGTCAAATACTTATGAAACACTTTATTATTCGTAAATACATCGTTCGTATCAAAATGACGAATTTTTCGAATTGCTTCCCGAATCACATCCAAAGACAAACCCGGATTCAGTCTCACCAGCGCCGCTTCCAAACGGTCAAACAACAACACTTCTTTTTCATCCCGCTCTAACTCACTCGCATGAAGATAGTTGTACCCAAGCTCTTGAAAATACTCAATTACGACATTTTCTAATTGCTCTTCTGTAAACATGCTTCCACCTCCCGCTCGGCATCAGGAACACGAATTTCACCAGATATGAGTTTAGGAAGTAAAGTATCTCTTATTGTCGAAAGTTTTTTATTCTCAGTTCCATTTTCCTGAATTTTTTTCAGCAAAACACTAATAATATTATGAAAAGATTCAATTGTCTTATTATCTGGTATTACAATTGCATACTTATCTAAAAACGTATTAATATCTAAGTTTTTTATACCGGTTGTTCCATTTTCATACTGGAAAAATACCCGCGCATCGTAAAGCATTTTCCAATAGAAATAGAAAAATTCTGTGAAATTTTTATTAACTAAACTAATAGCCCTACAAAAATTTGTACAGACTATATCAGCATCAAATTTGGACAGTACTTCTTCATTCACATATGTTATTCTTCCAGTGGATTGCGTAGGACTACCTCCTGATATCTCAACCACTAAATCACCATTATTTAATTTTTTATTTTTATGATTTTTTTCTAATATATATCTTTTCGGCAATGATCCTTCCTTCCCTATTGAAATTTCTGGAATATCTGTCCCTCTTAGACAATATACCTCTTTTATATAATTTCCTTGCGGCGATTCTTTCCCCCAATCACCTCCAAGTACACTTTCTGTTATTTCCCTGAAATTCCCAACTCTCCATCTTTTTGGTATCATCCCTAACTCACTTTCAACCAACTTCCCGCCGCTTGATTTGTACGGTTCTCCGTTTGCATTTGGAAACTCGAAATCAACAAACCAACGTTGGAAAATAGCTTGGGCTATTTCTTCCAACGTTTTGTTCATTTCGTTATTGAGCTCGATTTTGTCGTCAATTACAGATAACAGATGCGCTATTCTTTTTTGCTCCTGTAATGGTGGCAGATTAATAATGGTGTTAGCTAACACATCATTTTGTACTCTTTGTCTACCAGATGAACCGGTCATAGATTTTATTGCTATATTTCTAAATTCCGGTGAAATAGTTAAGTAATATACAAATTTGCTGTCAGTTATTCCTTCTTTTGCCCTGAACACGATAAACTCTGTAGAACCAAAAGCAACTTCATCATCCTCAAGAATATCAACATAAGCAGTTTTACCATTTTCTAGACATGGAGTTATTCTTGCAAACAGAGTATCACCATTTTTAAATTTTGAACCGGATGTAAACTCTGCAATTTCATATGACTGTATTTTTCTCGTGAATTCCGCTATGTCTTGCATAGATACTTTTTTGGCTAGAGTTCCTTTTTTTAAGATCGTTCTAGGATTCATCTCTACAGCATCTATTAATTTTACTTCCTTCCATTCACTACAACTCATACCCTATCCCCCCCAACTGCTTGCGAATTTCTTCTTCCAGTTCTCTCGATTTCTTGAATTGTTTTGCTAATGTTGTTGTGAGCCGTTCCATTTTTTCTTCGAATGGTTCTCCGTCTTCTTCCTCTTCTTCGATGCCGACATAGCGTCCCGGCGTTAGGATATAGTCGTGCTCACGAATTTCTTCGAGTGAAGCGGATTTGCAAAAACCTTGAACGTCTTCGTAGTTATCATTGTTTTGCCAATTGATATACGTATCCGCAATTTTACGTATATCTTCGTCTGTTAACTCACGCAATTTACGTGTGACGAGCTGTCCAAATTTGCGAGCGTCGATGAATAATGTTTTCCCCGGATTTTTCTTGTTACGGTTTAAAATCCAAATACAAACTGGAATAGGTGTTGTATAGAACAATTTTTCTGGTAAAGCGATAATTGCGTCAACTAAATCGGCATTGACTATGTTTTTGCGAATTTCCTCTTCGCCAGAAGTCGTGGATGATAACGAACCGTTCGCTAACACAACCGCCGCTTTTCCGTTTTGGCCTAATTTGTCAATGATATGTTGTAGCCATGCGTAGTTGGCGTTTCCTGCCGGCGGTACACCGAACTTCCAACGTGGATCTTCGACTAATTTCGGTTGTCCCCAATCGCTATCATTAAACGGTGGATTTGCTAAAATATAATCCGCTTTTAAAGTCGGGTGTAAATCTTCATGGAACGTGTCAGCATGTTTCGGACCTAGGTTATTTTCAATGCCGCGAATCGCCAAGTTCATTTTTGCCAGTTTCCACGTCGTCGGATTCGATTCTTGACCGTATATGGAAACATCAAACTTATTTCCAGCATGTTCTTCAACAAATTTTATCGATTGCACGAACATCCCACCGCTGCCGCATGCCGGGTCGTACACATATCCTTTGAACGGTTGAATCATTTCCACCATCAGTTTTACAACGCATTTTGGCGTGTAAAACTCTCCGCCACCTTTTCCTTCACTCGCAGCAAATTTACCTAAGAAATACTCGTATACTCGCCCAAGTACGTCTTTTTCTTTTGCTTCACTTCCACCGACGTCAATGTTAGAAAATAAGTCGATGATTTCTCCTAAAATGCGTTTATCTAATTCTGGACGAGAGTAATTTTTCGGGAGCACCCCTTTTAAACTATCATTTTCTTTTTCGATAGCATCCAAAGCTTCATCAACTATTTTACCAATTTCTGGTGACTTCGAACGTTCTGCTATGTAATTCCAACGTGCGTTTTCTGGCACCCAGAAAACCCCATCTGCCATATACGCATCACGGTCTTCCGCAAAATCTGGATCCTCTTTCATAAGCTCTTCCCATTTTTCTTGAAATGTATCCGAAACGTATTTTAAGAAAATAAGACCTAATACGACATGTTTATATTCTGCTGCATCCATATTGTTTCGCAGCTTATCCGCCGCCGACCATAACTTTTCCTCAAAACCGATTGTTGCCATGTTATTACCCCTTTCATTTTTTACATAAACAACGGATCTCTTGTCTATTTTACCATAAAAACCATTTTCAAATTTAAGGAAAGCATATTTTTCCATCATTTTCTTTATTTTGCCCCTCTTCTGAGCGCATGCACCATTGAAGAGGAGCTTCAGTATTACGACCCGATAATTTCAAACCCCGAACGAATGCCCATTTTTTCGTACAGCTTTAGTTTTGAGTCGTGTTGTTGTTGCTGTAGTTGTTTGATTTGTTGGTCAAGCCGCTCTTGCTCTTGGAGATAGGATTTCATCATCTCCTGTTGCTCGCTTAAAGGTAGCATTGGAACCGGAATGTCTTCTAAGTCTTTTATGCTTAAAATCGATACGTTCGTTCCTACTTGCTTGCTTAGCAACAAATATTGCCCGACCGGACTTTCTAAAAACGTTTTTAAATAAAACGGATCAATCGTTTCATTTAAGCGAATGCCGATAAAGTTATGAGAGATTAATATTTTCCCTTCATGCGGTGGGATGACCGCGACTTTTACTCCCATGCCGCGGCTGGAAATAATGACATCGCCTTCTTGAACAAGATATGATTCGATTTTTGCATTGTTTTTAATTTCGTAAGAGGCGAGTTGCTCGATTAATAGTTCGCCGTTTTGGACATCTGATAATTTAATGACTTTATATTCCCCATTTTCCGTTTCCGCATCTTTCGCGGAAATGTTGATGCCGCGATAAAACGTGCCAAGCTGCTTTAACGGCTGTACTTGCGTCGATTGTTTGATTCGTTCAAGATGGAATTTGACTTTTCCATACGGCTCGATTTCCAATTCGCTGTGTTGCAAATATCGGCTACTTAGTAAATTCGTTTCTTGAATGTCTTGCACCATAACAAATTGGCTTATTTCCTCGATTTCTAGCCCGTTATGGTAGATTTCTGCAATTTTACGAACGTGCTCTTCCCCGAGATACTTTCTTCTTCTCCAGCCTTCTGCGTACTCGTTTTCTGCGTTAATAAACAACACCTTGCCTTTTCTTTCGGCGGCTTTGTTTTTATTTAGCACAAGTAAATTCGTTTGAATGGCTACTGCGCTGTCAAGAGGTGCTGGTAAAGCGATAACAGCTTCAATGACGTCCGCAGCTAATAAATGTTCTCGTATCACCGCTTCAGGGCCGCCTCTAAACAGCGTTCCATTCGGGACAACAAGAACGGCTTTTCCCGTTTCATTTAACGAAGATAAGGCGTGCAACACAAACGCCATGTCGGCACTTGTGCGCGGCAACTTCCCGTATACAAAACGATGGAACGGATCATGGATAATCGCTTCATAGTTCGTCATTTTCACCCCAAACGGGAAGTCCATCATCACATAATCAAATTTTTTCAGCTTATTCCCTTCGACAAACGCTGGTTGTATCAATGTATCCCCTTGCGCTAACTGAGCGTCTGTGCGACCGTGAAATAGTAAGCGTAATTTTCCAAGCGCCCACGTTTGCGGATGCATTTCTTGGCCATATAACGAAATGTCTAGATCGTTTCGCAAGGCGTAGTGGTGGGCGGCACATAATGTTCCAGCCAATCCAAACGTCCCGTCATAAAAACTTCCACTTTGCATCTGCAACATTCGGATGCCAAGTTCATTGACGCTGCTAGGTGTGGAAACGATGCCTGTTGCATATGTATCCATATGACTGACACGCGCGAACAACACCTCCACAAATTCCGTCCATTGCTCTTTCGATAAGGCGAGCGAATGAATGCGAGAGAACAGACGATACAATGTGCTGTCGCTGAACGGAATGGACGAATAAAGTGGTTCGTAAACCCCTTTTAAAAAAGGAATTCGTCCCTCTAATTCATTTAACATCGCTTTTAATTTTTCCGCTAAAAACGCACCTTCTTTTAAAAGAAACTCTAACGTAAGGGTAGTGGGCAGATTGTACTGTTCTTTATGTAATTCTAAAAATTTGACGCTTGCTACGGATGTAATTATTTGGAGTGAATCACTGACAGTCGCCTCTTCCCGCAGCATCTCAAACAATGAAAATAATTCCTGTTCGTAGTTCATAAAGTAGACACCTCATAATTATTTTTAGTTAGTAATGCTATTATCTTTTGTAGATAACCGCTATTAAAATAAACTCTATACAAAATATACATCAACAAAGAATAAGTAGTCAACACTTTTTTAGTAATTAAATTACTCATTATAAATAATAATGGGACAGCGCTAGCAGCACCGTCCCCCTACTTCCCCCCACCCCTCCTCTCAAAGTACACATGCAACCGATACTCGCAAATCTGTTGCGTCCATTCGTATAGCATGTGTTCGTCTTCTGGCGCGATGGAGAAGTTGAGCGAGAAGATGTTATTCGCAAACGAAACAAGCCCGTTGGGACTGCCGCTCCATTTCGTCATCGGCATTTTGGCGATGAGTTTGGCGACCTTTTGCTCGTCGTATTGCCATAAGCGCTTCGTTTCCCCGTCGGAGAAGTCGATGCGTTTTCGGTATTCTTTTTCCGTCAAATATTGATGGAAAAATGGGGCGGCTTCGGTTGGCGTGATTGGCAAATGCCAGTGCGACGGCCCGCGGTTTAGCATCGCCTGCAAGACGACCATTTTGTAGCTTTTTGTCATCACTGTTCGCTCGACTTCGATAAGCCATGATTCGTACTTTAAAAACACTTCTTTTTCCCGCTCGGACAATTCGTCCGCCCAGTAAAGAAAGCCGACGTACGATTTGAATTCGTCCCTGTATTCTTTTGCTTCACTTCGTCCATGCAAATGAAGTTCAAGATATGTCGGACGGCGGCCGAGCTGTTGTTTTACGTCGTAATAGTCTACTAATAATTTTTCTTTGCGTGGTTGGCGTTTTCTGCGCATTTCTTCTAATAAATGAACGACGCGAACATCAAAGTCGACGACACATCCGTCTGGAACAACAGGAACCATAGATTTTCGTTTTTTTCTCTCTTCTTTTTGCGTATCGAATAAGGCGAGTTTCACATCGGCGTTGCGATAGTTTCCGATTAAATCGATAATGACACAATACTGTTTGGCTGGATGGAGACGCAAGCCACGCCCAACTTGTTGAGTGAAAATCGTTAATGACTCGGTCGGACGAACGAATAATAGCGTATCAACCGCTGGAATATCGACGCCTTCGTTAAATAAATCGACGGTGAAAATCGCGTCTAATTCGCCTTTTTCGAGTAGTTCAATCGCTTTCGTGCGCGTAATATGTACTTGTTTTGAATGCAAACTCACCGTACGGTAGCCGTGTTCGTTAAAATAATTGGCCAAAAAATCCGCTTGGCGAATGGAAGAACAAAACACGAGCGTTTTCGTTTGCTTATATTTCTCCCAAGCTCGCAAAATATTTTCTGCCATTTCTGTGCGCAACTGCGCCTGTAACAATTGTTCTTCATCGTAGCGGTTGCCGCGCCAGGCGATTTTCGTATAGTCGGTGTCATCATACACGCCATAATACCGAAACGGCGCAAGCCAGCCGCGCTGTACTGCTTCGATAAAATCAATACGGTACGCCACATTCCCGTCACAGAGCGCATATACGTCTTTATAGTCGTTGCGATCAGGGGTTGCGGTAATGCCGAGTAAAAATTTCGGATGGAAATACGCAAGCACTCGTTCATATGACTTCGCCGCGGCATGATGAAATTCGTCAATGACAATGAGATCAAACGCGTTTTCCGCAAATATTTCTAAATGTTTTTTCATGCTTAGCGTAAAAATCGACGCAAAGACGACATCGGCTTGCCTTTCTTTTATTTTGCCGTCGTAAATGCCAAACGTCTTATCGGAAAGCACTTGCGCAAACGACCGCTTCGCTTGATGCAAAATTTCTTCCCGATGCGCTACAAATAGCACTCTTTGAAACTTTCGAGCGAAAAAAGCAGCCAAGTACGTTTTTCCAAGCCCTGTCGCCATAACGACCATCGCGCGATCGTATCCTTCTTCGTACGTTGCTTCTAGCTGGGCGAGTGCTTCCACTTGCGCAAACCGCGGTCGAATGACTCCGTATGATGCTTGTTCATCGTGAATGACTTCCGTCTCTTCTGTCATTCCGATAGGAATCGTCAATTCTACTTCCTCTAGCTTCGTCCATTGTCGCACGAGGTTCGTATGACGTTGATGATAAATAGCATATTGTTCTTCATATTGTTGTAACGTTTCGGCATTCACTTGCACCGTTTGTTCTGCATAAAAAAGAGCCAAAAACTCGTTCATTACTTCTGCAAATACACTTTCTTCTACACCCTTATGTATACCAATATTCCATTCTATGCCACTCGTTAACGCTGAACGTGATAAATTGGAAGAACCAATAATAAAATACCCATCATCTTGTTTTTCAAATAAATATGCCTTTGGATGAAAAGAAACGCCTTCACTTTTCCATAGACGGACTTCGATGTTTGGATGGATCGTTGAGAGCTGACGCAAAGCTTCTGGTTGTGTGACATATAAATAATCACCAGCGCAAATTTTTATGTCCGCTCCTCGTTCAGCAGCTTTTCTTAGCGTTTTTTGAATGACCTCCACACCCGACTTCATCACAAATGACGTTAAAATATAAATCGTTGAAGATGTTTCAATGTGCTCATTTAGTTTTTCAATTAAATGACTTTTGACAAACTCGATTTTACTCATCGTGTACCTCAATTAAGAAAATTTTCTCTTTAAACCCTCCTCGTTGTTCCGCTTTCGAGGCACGAATGGCTTCGACTTGTTCCATCGTTGCCCCGTGACATTCAGCAAGCGCATGAATAATTTCCAATAAATCAGCTAGTTCTTCGACCGCTGTGACATCATCTGATGCATTCATATATTCCCCTAATTCCTCAAACGCTTTTTTTCGCAATTCTTGGCGATATTCTTCGTCACTTAACGTGCGCGTTGTAAACGTCTTCCCTGCTTCTTCAATAATTTTAGGAATCAAATCTCGAACCAATTTATTATAAACAGGCATCGTACCCTCTCCTCGTATAGTATGTTTAGAAAGATTTTTAAATCGAACTTCCAGTTCGATACGCTCCTTGACAATCGTATATTCTTGGGTGACTTGCCCACGGGGGAGGGGCGCCCCTCCCCCGTGGGTCGCAACCATATTTCACAAACATCGGGGTTGGACTTTTCGCGATGTTCTTGGATAATGATCTTGAGGATCATCGGGGACACTCTTCTCTCTCCTGTAGCCTTGACTACTTGAAAAGTCTGTCTCCCCGGCTCCTGTTCGGACTTCTAACCCGCAGGCTGTTCCCGTTGGTTTCCCATGCTGGAAGGAGCAGCTTCCAGGCAGCCCATGGCCCAACGTGAGTTCTCATACGCGAGGGTGACTGGTCAACAGGCGCGGTCCGGGGGCATCCCGAAGAGTCCCAACCCCACGATCCTACTACGATTGGAGGTGATCTCATGAAACTCTACGTCGGGATTGACGTGAGCTCAACGGACTTATACACGTGTATCATGGATCAAGAAGGAAACACGTGCGCCCAATTCAAGACGGATAATCATCTGCTTGGCGCGACCTTCCTTCGCGATCAAATCCTCCGATGGGCAAACGAGCGCCAACCATCCGAAATTCTCATCGGGATGGAAGCCACTTCGGTCTACAGCTGGCATCCGGCGATGTTTTTCCACCAACAGGAGGAGCTGAAGTCTTGGAATGTCAAGGTGTTTACCATCAATCCAAAGCTCATTCGCAAATTTAAAGAAGCGTACACCGACTTGGATAAAACGGACGGCATCGATGCGTGGATCATCGCCGATCGGCTTCGCTTTGGCCGTTTGAAAGTGACAGCTGTCATGCAAGAACAGTTTATCGCCCTTCAACGGCTCACGCGCATGCGCTATCATCTCGTCCATCAGCTCACTCGGGAAAAGCAGTACTTCCTCCAACACTTGTTTTACAAGTGCAGTTCCTTTACCCAAGAGGTGGACAGCTCCGTATTCGGACATGCCATCTTAGAGCTTCTTCTCGAGTCGTTTAGCTTAGACGAAATCAGTCAGATGGACGTACAACAGCTCGCTGACTTCTTGCGCCAAAAGGGACGCAATCGCTTTGCCGATCCGGAATGCATCGCCAAGTCCATTCAAAAGGCGGCTCGTTCGTCCTATCGGCTTTCCAAATGTGTCGAGGATTCTATCGACTTGCTTTTAGGCCTATCGATTCAATCCATTCGTAGCCTTCAAGCGTAAATGAAAGAGCTCGATAAAGCGATTACTCGCCATTTGGAAGGCATTCCAAATACGCTACAAACGATTCCTGGCATCGGACCTGTTTACGCTGCCGGGATCTTAGCCGAAATTGGACAAATCGAGCGCTTTGACAACCAAGCTGCCTTAGCGAAATATGCAGGTTTGACTTGGTCTAAGCACCAGTCCGGTCGGTTCCAAGCCGAGGAGACTTCCCTCATTCGTTCCGGCAATCGCTATCTCCGTTACTACCTAGTGGAGGCTGCCAACTCGGTACAACGGCATGATGCGTCGTTTCGCACCTATTACCGGAAGAAGTATGAGGAAGTACCAAAGCACCAACACAAACGAGCCCTCGTCCTCACCGCTCGAAAACTCGTGCGTGTGATCGATGCGCTGCTATGCAACGGTCAAATCTACACGCCAAGAAAGGGGGAAGATCGATAGGGGTATCGATCTAACTGATTTTGTATCAAAGCCCAGTTAATGACATCAGACAAGACTGGGCTTCTTAAGCATTGCCTTTTTTCGGGTCATCGG
This sequence comes from Anoxybacillus eryuanensis, assembly GCF_051200995.1. NCBI lineage: Bacteria > Bacillati > Bacillota > Bacilli > Caryophanales > Anoxybacillaceae > Anoxybacillus > Anoxybacillus eryuanensis. The sequence continues at coordinate 220,677 of NZ_JBPODS010000002.1, forward strand.
ACAAATGAATTTCCAATTTCGATGATTTTTCACCTTGACATATTACCGCAGGACTTTTCTGTTTCTCTCTTCCTATTTTACAATATTCCCCACTCTTTTGGAACGAAAAAACTACGTGTCATGACGTTATTTGTACCGCTTCAACCGTTCTTTTAGCGCCTCGGAGTTTGTGGGATTTTCCATTGCTTTTGATATTTTTTAGGCAAATTTATTATTTAGAACAATGTTTCATTGGCTCACCATGACTTCCTTTTGTTCCACTTCAATATGTTGCTTTTGCAGCTCCTCGTGATTCAGCCGGTACGATTTCGTTTGGTCGATTTTGTTTCGGTTAAAGTTGCCGATGTATCCTAAGCGTTCAGGTTTGTACACAGCGCAACGGAACGTACTCACCGATCAAAATGGAAGGCGCTTTTGCCACTCCTCGTACGTCATCACCCCCCACTCCCCGCCCGTTTCTTGCAAAAGCTGCTAGAGATGAACTATGCTTTCATTCAACCTAATTTGGCAAGCAAGTTAACTTGAAATATACATCTTCTCACCCTCCAACGAAAATAGTTCTATCGCTGGAAATAGTAGAAAAAGATAGATACCCCAAAAAATAAAGCTGTTCACCGTTTGTGAACCGCTTTCCTTCCATTCGTTTCATCTCTCGGCCAGCGTGCATCAAATAAAACTCGTTTGCCATTCCTATAGAGGCAATCATTCTATTCGTTTTCCTTTACTATAAAGAATAAGTTTTTCTAAATCGATGACAGCGCCAATATGCAAAAGACAATCAAGTCCTATAATCGCATCTAGCTCTACTCCGTACTCCATCGCACCAAATTCAATTTCAACATTTGCTGCTTTCATGGATCCTATCATGATTTCATCTACAATTTTTGCATAAACAAATTCCGTTCCCCCCACCCCGCTAATTCGATAAATAGAATCGTTTTCTTCTGGAACGATTCCAATTGTTGCTGCTTGATCAGCAGATACGATAGTTCCTGTTGAGCCGGTATCGATTAACGCTCTTTTTAACTCAATCGTTTGATTTTTATGGGTTAACTGCAATGTAGCGAGCAACATCCCTTCTTCGATACGAAGCTCTATCATCCTCGGCGCACTCCCGTCCATGTTCTTTCCACAATATTTGTTTCTTTACGATTCGTATGAAGAACATACAATTCTCGATGAGGGTTTTCCTTATGAAGATGTTTATACTCACTCATTGCTTTCATTGGATCCGAAAACGTTTCAATCGGGATTAATTTGTTTAAAACACGTTCGTTTTTCTCATTTGTATAAGCATCGACCGCCTCAATGAGCACCCAACGATTCGGAAAAGCTTGTCGAATCTCTTCCCACTTCATCGTCTTTCCCCCATTTCTTTTTGTTTTTATCTTAACACAAACAAAGAAAAAACTGATCTTTTTGACAAACTAACAGTCTGGGGAAATCTTGTGAAAGTAGTAATCTTCCACCACTTCCTAAACTAAAAACGAAACTACTATCCAAACCGTCGCTATCGTACATACAATGAAACTCGTTTGTAGTTTTCTTCTTTCTTGCTTATTGCTAGAAACAGAAAAGATATACTTTCTTGTCGCGAATCCAATCGCTAACGTGCCAAATAAAAGCAATGCAATCCCGAATAAAAAGAGACCGTTTGGAAATTGGTTCGCTTCAAAAATTCCAGAAAGAGCCAAACAAAATGAAACATATGTAACTATCGCAACACCAAGCGTATGAAATAACAGCACTGCCCAGTTTCTCATCTTCCTTCTGCATCCCCTTCACAGAAAAACTACTAGCTAAATACAACGATGGGTGCGCTCCACCCGAGTAAACATCGCAATTCATCTACTGTTATTATTCGCTACGGGACGGCCATTTCCTTTCTGAGTTTTAAGCAAACAAGCAACCCACCCTCTCGTGGACTGCTTCGTTACATGACACAGTAAAAATCTTCTGTTTCTCCCTCTAACAACTCCCGCAATTCTTTCACATATTCCTCGTGATGATCATGCGGTCGCCGATGCGCATTTCGGTGTCGCCGTGTGGAACGATCGATTCGTGCCCACGGAAAATGCGGACGATGATGCAATCGCCGAGAAATGGGAATTGGCGGAGAAGCACACCGTGATAAGCAAGGTTGTTCATTTCGATTTCATACAATGTGATGTCGCGGTGTGTCAACATATGGACAACGTTTGGTGATTCGATAAACGCTTTTAACATCGCTCCTGCTGATAGAGAGAGAAATCGTTTCAACGCCAACTTCTTTTAATTGTTGAACAACGGATGGCGACTCGGCGAAAGCGATCACGCGCGGAGTGCCTTGCTCTTTTGCCCATGTTGCGATTTGGGCGTTCGTCTGTTCGTTACCTGTTAAAACGACGATGTCAACTGTTAATGCCTCATGTGCTTGTAACGTTTCGAATGAATAATCATCGATATCGACAATTGGGAAAATGTGTTCTGTTTGTTCTATTTTATCTTGGCGAATATGATACAATGTTGTTTCATATTCATCTGGCGGCAAATCGCGAACTGCCGCAAGCGTAAATTGATTTGTCCCGATGAGTTTGACAAATTTTTTCGCATAAACGGGGCAAGATAAGAAAAAAGAAAGGAAGATGTATGATGAAACTACACGGATTTAACAACTTAACGAAATCGCTTAGTTTTAATATGTACGATATTTGTTATACGACAAGTGCAAACGAGCGGGAAGCGTATATTGCATACATTGACGAGGTGTATAATGCGGAACGGTTGACAAGTATTTTAAAAAACGTGGCGGATATGATTGGGGCGCACATTTTAAACATCGCTAAGCAAGATTACGTGCCACAAGGGGCGAGCGTCACGATGCTTATATCAGAAGGGCCGATTGAAGTGCCGAAAGAAGAGCCGCCTGTGCCGCAAGCGGTCGTTTGTGCGCTCGATAAAAGTCATATTACCGTGCATACATATCCTGAATATCATCCGAACGATGGGATTAGCACGTTTCGGGCGGATATTGATGTCGCCACGTGTGGAGAAATTTCACCGTTAAAGGCGCTTGATTATTTAATTCGCTCGTTCGAGACCGATATTATGATTATCGACTATCGTGTGCGTGGATTTACACGCGACATTTCTGGAAAAAAATTATTTATTGATCACGATATTACATCGATTCAAAACTACATTCCTGACGACATTCGGAAACAATACGATATGATTGACGTGAACGTGTATCAAGAACATATTTTTCATACAAAATGTAAGTTACGCGAGTTTGATTTAGATAGCTATTTGTTTGAGTTGTCAAAAGATCAACTGACAAAAGAAGAAGCTGAAGCTATTACACATAAATTGCGTATTGAAATGGATGAAATTTTTTACGGAAAAAACATGACACCACCTAAGTGATGTCAATCCAAATGCAATGATATGTCGTACGAATGAAGCCATGTTCAGCAAATCGGCTTTCGTATTCGTTCATCATCGTTTTAAACACAGACGGACGTTGGCAATAACGTCCAGACGTACTATTTGTTGCGCCGATATGACGAAGGGATAAGAAAAAATCGCGTACAGATGGAAAATATTCGACTTCAAACTGTTCATGTCCACGAGCATGTGCATGCATATGAAGCCACTCAGAAAACGTTGGAAACGACGGGCCGATGCGAAGCGGCTCATGAATATGTTGTTTCGCTAAAGCGTAAGCAAATGAGGTGTGCAACTCGTGAAACGTGCCGTTGCCAAACGTTGAAAAAAGAAGTTGCCCTCCGTTGTTTCGTCGCTCGGCGAGTTTGGCGATCGTTTGTTTTGGATTGGTGAACCACTGGAACGTTGCGTTGGAAATAATTAAATCGTACGTCTCATGAAACGTTACTTCTTCCACATCCGCACATCGCCATGTTATTGACGTCGCACCGAGCCTTTGTTTCGCTGTCTCAATCATACCGGGTGCGATGTCAAAAGCTGTTAGCTTCGCATGCGGATACGCATCGTGTAACAACTTCGTTAAATATCCTGTGCCACACCCGATCTCTAAAATCGTTTTTGGCGGGCGAGCGATATGCGTCATTAATTTATGTGCCATCTTTTTTTGTACGTTAGCAAACTGATCGTACGTTTTTGCTCGTTCGCTAAATCGTTTTTGCATCAATTGTTTATCAATCATTGCTTCCACCACCTAACCATGTTTGAATGACATGAGCGCACGCATATGGTTGCGTGACGTGTGGTGCATGTCCGACGTTTCGTAAAAGCGTCAACGTACAATTCCTTGTTCGCTCGTATATATACTGCGCAGCTTGCGGAGGGCAAATGCGATCTTGTTCACCGTGAATAAGTAAAAGTGGCACATCCATTTGTTGTAGCTGGTCTCGTACATCTGTCGTTAGTAAGTAATCTAAACCAAGCAATAAGTCTGGTATACGATTATGCATATAAGGGAAAGGCTGTGCTTCTTTCTCTCCCCACAACATATCAATAAACGATTGAATCGTTTTATCTGGTTGTCGCACTACTTGTACTTTCATACGCTCAACAACACGCGCATGCCAACCTGCATGATAATTTTCTGATGTTGTAAATCGGCTTGTGCCACCGATACATACAAGATGCGTAACATACGGGTGCATACCGAGTTGTAAAGCGACAAGCGATCCAAGAGACCAACCGATAACAAGCGAAGGAGCGTGCAACGCTTCTTTGGCTTTCGTAAAAAAATGATTCACATCGCGCATATGCTCCCATTCAACGATCGTGACATCATTTAGCTGAAGCGCTTCAATGAGCGGGGTAAAAACGTCACTTTTCATCCCCCATCCAGGCAATAATAACGCGTTCATGCGATCAGCCCCATTTCTTTTCCAACTTCAAAAATATGTGAAAGCGCCCAATCAATCTGTTGGTTTGTCATCGTCGCCATGAGTGAAAAACGAATGCGCGCTGTGCCTTCTGGTACAGTTGGTGGGCGAATCGCAACAGCAGCAATACCACGCTCGCGCAATTGAGCGCTAAACGTAAGTGCCCGTTCGTTGTCGCCAACGATGATCGGCACAATGTGCGTCGTGCTTTCACCAATATCGAATCCCGCATGCTGCAGATGCGTGCGAAAATAATCGCTTAACGCATGTAAATGATGGCGCAATGATCGTTCTTGTTGCACAATATCAACAGCTGCACAAATGGCACTGAGAACGCTTGGAGGTAATGCGGTTGTAAAAATAAATGGACGCATCGTGTTAATCAAATAATCGATAAAGACGCGTTTTCCAGTGACGTATGCCCCATATGCACCAAGCGCCTTACTACATGTCCCCATATGTATGTCAATATGTTGTGCTAGTTGAAGTTCGTGAGCCATTCCTTCTCCATTTTTCCCATACACACCACTCGCATGTGCTTCATCCACGATGAGCATTGCACCGTACGTTTCTTTTAACATAACGAGATCACGTAACGGTGCAACATCTCCGTCCATACTGAAAATCGTATCCGTCACAATGATTTTCTGTTTATGTTTTTCTGCTTTCTTTAATAACATCTCTAAATGGTCCATATCGGCATGGCGATAGCGTTTCACTTCCGCCCGGCTTAACAGAGCGCCATCAACAATGCTTGCATGATTCCATTTATCACTAAAAATCAGTGTATCCCGTCCGGCTAAGGCAGAAAGAATACCGACGTTAGCTGTATAGCCGCTATTGATAATAAGTGCGGCTTCACAACCTTTCCAACGGATCAACGCTTCTTCTGCTTGTTCATACAGCGGATGATTTCCAACGACAAGGCGTGAAGCAGTCGCTCCAACGCCGTATCTTCTTGTTGCTTCGATGCTCGCACGAATTAACCGTTCGTCATTTGCGAGACCTAAATAGTTGTTCGATGACAAATTAAATAGATGACGCCCGTCCATATGTATAAAACAACCGTCACTTTCTGTTTTGACTAATGTTCGTTTTTGCGCTTTGCCCGCAAGTTGTTCGATATGTAATTGCAATTCCTCCCACAATGCACCTCTCCCCCTTTTGTAAACCTTATAAACAAAAAAGTTTACACTTATCGTATCATACGTTTATTTCTTTTTCCATAATAAATAAACAAAATAAGGCGCACCGATGAGCGACACGAGCACACCGGCAGGAAGACCGTCCGGTTCAATAAGATTTCGTCCAATCGTATCAGCAAGCAATAACAACGCACCGCCCATCAGCATGGCGACAGGTAAGCTTAATTCATTACGGGGTCCGACAAGCGCACGAGCGATATGTGGCGCCATTAAACCAACAAATGCGATACCGCCTGTAACGGACACTGCCGATGCAGCAAGTGCGACTGCTGTGAGTAATAAAACAAGTCGTTCCCGATCAAGTGATAGCCCGATGCCAACAGCTACCGGATCGCTCAATTGTAATACATTCAGACGATGGGCTTTATATAAAACAAAAGGGACAAGAATCATAAGCCACGGCAATAAAGCAAGCACAAACGCCCAATCCATCCCCCAAATCCCTCCAGCTAACCATTTCGCAATAAAATCTACCTTCGTCCGATCCGCTCCCGAAATGAGTACAATCATGAATCCTGAAAACGCTGTTGCACAACCGATCCCGATTAACACGAGCCGAATCGGTTGAAGCCCCGTTTGTTTATTGTATGATAACGCATAAATGAGGATGGCTGTAAGTAGCGCACCACAAAAAGCAACAAGCGGAATGATATAAGCAAACGATGGAGCTTGAATCGGAATAAATAAAAAGAACAGAGCAACCGCCACACCAGCACCAGCGTTTATACCGACGACACCTGGATCAGCTAAATCGTTGCGCATAATGATTTGTAAAATCGCACCGGATAACGCTAATGCCATTCCTGCAAGCAATGTGATCGCGATGCGTGGTAAGCGAATGGAGAAAAGAACGAACTGTTCTTTAAATGTCCCTTCACCTAATAGCACCGGAATGAGCCGGTCGAAAGATAACGATGAATAGCCTGTCCCCATGCTGATGATGGCCGTTATGCAAATGAACATAAGCAAAACGAGCAAAATGATGCGCTGTTTTTTTCGTAACTGAGGTACGATCATAACATTTTCTCTCCTTTACGCACAATGAAAAGAAAAAACGGAAGCCCCATAACCGCCACAACTGCGACAACGGGTGTCTCATATGGCGCATGAATCATTCGTGCGATTGTATCTGCAAACAACATAAACGTTGCCCCACCGATCGCGCTCATCGGCAAAATAAAACGATAATCTGTTCCGACGAACGAACGAACGAGATGGGGAATCATTAAACCGACGAACGCTAAGTTGCCAACAAGCGCGACAGACGCACCAGCTAGTACAATGACGATGAAAAAAAGAATCGTTTTTACACGCGTCAGTTGCTGGCCAAGTCCGACAGCTACTTCTTCACTCATACTTAAAATCGTTAACTGTCGACTTTGCCAAAAAGCGAAAAGCAACGCGAAACAAATGAATGGGGTAACGATTTTCAGTTCATGCCATGTCGTCCCCATCATCCCACCAGCTGTCCACATCGATACATCTTTTGACACTTTATATATGAGTCCAATCCCTTCTGCGACCGCATATAAGAAGGTAGAAATCGCGGCACCAGCTAGTACAATGCGAAACGGTGAAAATTGCTTTGCGCCAATACCGAATACAAGCAAGCTACCAAAGGCCGCTCCGCCAAAGCAAGCGAATACGGTTTGCATATATGTAGCGGAAGGAAAAAACGCAAACATCACCGCTAACGCAACATTCGCCCCTGCGGTTAACCCAATAAGTCCAGGATCTGCGAGCGGATTTCGTGTCATCCCTTGCATAATGGCGCCAGCGACAGCTAAAGCTGCCCCCACGACGACCGCTGCGACTTCACGTGGCAAACGAACTTCATAAATCATCGTTGCAACTTCGTTTGTCTTCGGTGCCGTGACAGCTAGCCATACGTCTTTCATTGTCGTTTCGGCTGCCCCGACGACAATTGCGCCAATGAATGTCGCAATGAATACAATGAAAGCGAGCGAAAATTTTTTTAGCATATGCATCCCCTCTTTTTCTCCATACATAAAGAAAGAGGAATTCACGACGAACTCCTCCTTCTTTTATATTACTCTCCTAAAAAGTGCTTTTTGAAAAACTCAAGCTGGTATTCTAATGTAATTGGATCGTTAAAGTAAAATTCTTTTGCATCCGCTTCAAAGACGCGATTGTTTTTTACTGCTGGAATATTTTTGTACGTTTCTGTTTCTGTAAATGAAAGGTCGCCATCTGCATTTTTGCTGAAAATGACGTAATCGCCGGCAAATTGTGGAAGCACTTCAAGTGAAATTGCATAGTATCCATCTTTTAACGCATGTTCTTCTACTGCTTTTGGCATGTTTAATTTCATTTCTTGATATAAAATTTCTGTTCCGCGACCCCAGTTGTTTCCGAACACGTACAATTGCTTATCGAAATTTTCAATGACCGAAACCGTTGCATCCTCACCAATTTTTTCGCGAATTTTTTCACCGGCTTCTTGTGCCCGTTTTTTAAAGTCGTCGATCCATTTTTTCGCTTCTTCTTCTTTATTTAATAACTTTCCAATTTCTAAATGTTGTGTTAAATAGTCTACTTTTCCGTACGTATATGTGACTGTTGGAGCAATTTCTTTTAATTTATCTAAGTTTTTGTTTGTTGACGCTGCAATAATTAAATCTGGCTCAAGCTCAATTATTTGTTCTAAACTTTCATCTGTCACTTCTTTTGCATCTTTTAAATATGGCTCATAACGCGGGTTCATTTTTGCCCAAGAGTCCACACCAACAATTGGCACATCTAACGCCATCACACTACCTGCTAAAAATGATGATAAAACAACAACACGCTTCGGATGTGTAGGCACTTCAACTGGACCTGTTTCTGATTGATACGTCATCGTTTTTGGTTCGTTCGTTTCTTTTGTTGCCTTTTCTTGTTCGTTTTCTGTTGCTTCGTTACCGCACGCACTCAAGATGAGGACGAACAAAAGAAGAATGGACATCATTCGTTTTTTCAACATGTTGTGCATCTCCTTTTATTAAATGGTATGTGATACAAATTGGTTTGTTTGTTCGGGGGTCACGACCGATTTCCGCGTCAATATGAAACACATGGCGTAATACATCTGGCGTCATCACTTGTTCGCACGTTCCCGCTTGAACAATTTTTCCGTCCTTCATCGCAATCATATAATCTGCGAAACGTGCCGCTTGATTTAAATCATGTAGCACCATGACGATCGTGCGTTTTTGTTCGTGGTTCAGACGCTGGAGTAATTCGAGCACTTCTAATTGATGAGCCATATCTAAATATGTTGTCGGCTCATCTAAAAAGATGATATTTGTTTCTTGCGCAAGCGCCATCGCAATCCATACCCGTTGTCGTTGGCCGCCAGATAGTGAATCAAGCGAACGATGTTTAAACTCGATTGTTCCAGTCACTTCAAGCGCCCAATCGATGACTTCATAGTCTCGCTTCGTTAGCCGACCGAATCCTTTTTGATACGGAAACCGTCCGTAAGAAACGAGCTCGCCGACCGTTAAACCGCCAGGGCTTTCCGGCGTTTGCGGTAAAATAGCCATTTTTTGCGCTAACCATTTCGTATGCTCTTGCGAAATTTGTTTGCCGTCTAAAATGACTGCGCCTTCTTGATAACGGATAATGCGTGTCATCGCTTTTAACAGCGTCGATTTCCCACAACCGTTCGGCCCGATAATTGTCGTGATTTTTTCATCTGGAATATGTACAGTTAATCGGTCGACAATGACGCGTTCGCCATATCCAACAGAAAGCTGCTCTGTATACAACCGCGGCATATATGTTTTCCCCCTTGAACGTCAAGTTGACTGATCGATATTGATAATTAATATCAATACATATTTTAAACTACATCAATTGATTATCATTGTCAATAAATTTTTTAAAAAAACCAACTTCAATCAGTTAGAAGCTGGTTTTCGATGTACGTTTTTGAAAAAAGGTGGGCAGACACGGGCTTTCCGAGCACATATCCTTGAATTTCATCGCATTGTAACGAGCGAAGAATGTGCAATTGTTGCAACGTTTCTACCCCTTCTGCAATGACGCGTAATTTTAAGTTTTTCGCAAGTACAATGATAGCTTTTACAACAGCAACGTCTTCTTTTTCTTCTGTAATTCCGTCAATAAATGGTTTTGCAATTTTTAAACGATCAATTGGAAATTTACGTAAATAACTAAGTGACGAATAGCCCGTTCCGAAATCGTCAATCGAAATGCAAACACCGAGCTGTTTTAATTGTTGTAGCTTACGGATTGTATATTGTTCGTTAAATACAGCCACTCCTTCTGTAATTTCTAAATCGAGTTGGTTTGGGGACAAGTTCGTTTGTTGTAAGACCGAATGAATATGTTCAACAAAATTTTCTTTTAAAAATTGTTTTGGTGAAATATTGACGCTCATACGAAACGATCGCCCCATCTGTTCGTTCCACGCTTTCACTTGACGACACGCCTCTTCCATCACCCATTCACCAATCGCAATAATTTGCCCTGTTTCTTCAGCAATCGGGATGAACACACTTGGTGAAATCATACCGAGCTTTGGGTGAATCCAGCGAATGAGCGCCTCCATCCCAATTAATTCCCCTGTTTGCACATCAAATTGTGGTTGATAAAATAGCGTAAACTGTTTTTTTTCAATCGCTTCGTGGAGCGCGGTTTCAATCGTCGTTTTTTGTAAGATAACGCGATCCATTTCACCGTTAAAAAACTGATATTGGTTTTTCCCTTGTTCTTTCGCGCGATACATTGCCATATCAGCATGTTTCATTAACGTATCGCCCGTTTCCCCATCATACGGATACACCGCTACTCCTACGCTAAGCGATATGCGCATATCTAAATGTTGAACGGCGATCGGTTGCTGACTAATAGAAACGATGTCATTGACAAAACGACGAAGCTCATCGATATGATGTAACGGTGTAAAAATAATTGTAAATTCATCACCGCCTTGTCGAGCGACAATGTCGGTTGGGCGGGCTTTTTCTTTTAATACCTTTCCAATGTGTACAATTAATTCATCCCCAATGTGATGGCCAAAATAGTCATTAATATGTTTAAAACGGTCAATGTCAATAAAAATGACAGCGAGACAACGTTGCTCATTTTTAGCACGAATGATCTCCCGCTCAAGCTTGGTGACGAATGCTCGCCGATTGAAAAGTCCTGTTAAAAAATCGTGATTTGCGGCATAAGCAAGTTGTTCGTTTACATACGTTAATTCCCTTGTTCGTATCGCTACTTTCTGCTCTAAGTCGTCATTTAATATTTGAAGTCGTTGCAAAAGCTGTCGATTTTCTTGCAGCGTCATAAATTGACGAATGAAAATCAACCCGACCGCAAAAACGAGACAGGCGATGACGACGCGATCGTCTGAGGAAATAAAAGGGGCACACGTTAAAATAAGAAAACATACATACGGAAAAATGACTTTGATGATCGAAAGATGTTCCCTTTTTTGAAACGATAAATCCCCATCTTTGGCGAGATAGCCTGACAGCCCGATCATAAGTACACTTAAAATCCATAATGGATCTAACCATGAATTCGATTCATAATGAAATTGCATCATTTGTATGAAATAAATAGTATCTGTAAATATAAAACATCCAACACCGGCGATATTCCATAACCAAATGCGGCGAACGTTTGTTGCAAAAAAGAGAAACAAAAGTAAAAATAACATGACGAGATCAAGAAGTGGATAAGTAACTAAAATAGAAATGTATAACACTTCTTCTTCCAAATAGGTGATCGGTTGAACAATATATATCCAGCTATATGCCATAATCACACACGTCACAATGAGCGCATCCCATAATGACTGCCATATGACAACGGTTTTTTGCTGTTGCATCACGATATATACTAGCGCTGCGATGTAGGCAAGAGAATATAAAATATAAAATACGTCTGCCCACCCTGGAAACGGCGGCTCTGTTTGTAACGCCCATTCATATAGGCGATAAATCATTTCAGCGATAAAATAGAAAATTGCACCAGCGGTCATCCATTTCCAAAATATACGTTCATTTGTTTTTATACGAATAGACGCTCTCCATAATAAAATGATTGAAAGAAGTATGCCACCTAACGAAAAGAACGAGCCAACAATCACTTCTGTTTGTCTAGGCATACTAAACAATGCGATGTAATAAGCGATGACATATAAAAATATGATGACTTGCACTCGCATCCCTCCTTTTCTCACATCATATGCGCAAGAAAAAGAAACGAGTAGGACAACTAGCCGAGCGCTTAAAAATGTGTTTTTTTAGTTGTTTATTTAAAACAATGTTTAATATATTGGGAGCGCATTATTGTTCGTCAATTCATAATGCAAGGAATATAATTGTATTACAACAATAACAAGGAGTGATGTTCCATGCTTTTTGCTAAATATAAAAAACAGTTTCCGCCATTTCACTTAGACAGTAGAGAACCTATTGTACATACAACAAATGAAGTGAAAGCACGATTGTCTTACATGGGAGTGAAAGAAGGACATTTACAACTATTACGGGAAATAAAACCGCTCGTTATGGAACATGTTGATGAGGCCGTCGAGGATGTGCTTAATCATTTATACTCATTTTCACTATTGCAGTCAGTCGCACATGCAAAAACGACGCGGGAACGTTTAAAACAAGTATTTGTTGAATATGTTGATTCTCTCTTTTCAGCAACAATTAATGAAGATTATATTTCTTTTCGGAAACAGCTCGGTAGTAATCATCATAAACGTGGCTTACCAATCGAATGGATGATCGCAACATATGAAGCAATTGTAACAGCTCTTCTTCCACGCCTATTAACATATGCGGAACAGGAAGGGCGAATTGATCGGTGGACTCACATAATAACTGCTCTCTTTCATCTTATTAACTTTGACTCACAACTCATTATGAGTGCCTATATGGATGATCGAATGCAACAGTTGGAGCAACTAACTAAAAAACAAACCGCTACTCAATTACAATTACGTGATATGGGTCAGCAGCTTGCCGCTTCAATTGAACAAACGGAGGCAGGGCTAAGTGAAGCCGGAGAAAAAGCAAGAAAAGTGAGAGAACAAACAGAAATGACGCAGAAAAGTAGTCAAAACTTATCTAGCCTTATGAACTCAACAGAACAACAAGTTGAACAAACGCGCAAAACATTCGATGAAGTGGTCGATAAAGTAAACGATGTACTTACGATTTTGCAACAATTATCTAACTCATCTGAAAGTATACGTAATACGTCTTCTCAAATTCAAACGATTGCGGATCAAACAAATTTGCTCGCTTTAAACGCTGCAATTGAAGCGGCTCGAGCAGGAGAAGCAGGAAAAGGATTTGCTGTCGTTGCTGATGAAGTACGAAAACTAGCTGAACATACAAAACAAATGAGCACACACATCATTGAAGGAATAGAAACGAACTACCATCAAGTTGCAACCCTTGTCCACAAAATGAACGATATGAGTACAATGGCAAAAGAAGCTTCTAGTCAAGTTGAACAAACAAAAGGAGCAATGGTTGCTTCAAAAATAGAACTCGATCATCATACTCATCTGTTCCAAGAAAACCAACAACAAATCGACTATATTTTGCGATCAATTGAAGAAATTCATCGCGTGATGAAACATTTATCTTCCTTGTCTATGCAATTAGTCGAACAAGCGGAATAAACAAGGGGTGCTTCTCCCCTTGTTTATTGTTTATTTAGAACAATGTTTAATAAAAATAAAAAAGGCGTAAATGAAACGGTTCTCAACTAGGAAAACCGTTTGAACGTACGGGCAAGGTTGCGTGCTTTCGTATATAAAAGAGAATGTGCGGATTGCATACATTGTTCTACCGTCATCGGTTTTGTCGCAATCGCATCGCAACTAACAAAATATGTATATAGTTTTTCAAATCCATCGCCGAGACTGCCGGACAATAAAAAAGCAGGGACGTCATATTCGTTCGCCAGTTGTCCAACGTAACACGGAACTTTCCCGTACAACGTTTGTTCATCACTTTGCCCTTCTCCCGTAATGACAATATGTGCACATTTCATTTTTTCCGGTAGTTGCACCGTTTCCCCGACAAGTTTTGCTCCAGAAATTAATTTTCCTCCAAGCAATAAAAAGGCAAAACCTAAACCGCCTGCCGCTCCAGCTCCCTGCTCATGTGCATATGAACGACCGATTCGCTGTTCGATAGTTTTTGCATACGTATGTAGCCATTTATCTAATGTGCGAACCGTTTCACGATCTGCCCCCTTTTGCGGTCCAAATACGTACGATGCCCCTCGCTCCCCATAAAGCGGATTATCGACATCACATGCAATGAGAAACTCGCTTTCGTATACACGTCGATCAACGGATGTCATATCAACATAGGCAATATGCGGTAAAGAAGACGGGATCGGAGGCAACGGTTCTCCTTTGTCGTTCGTAAACGTCGCACCGAGCGCACATAACATGCCGAACCCACCGTCGTTTGTACTACTTCCGCCAAGCCCAATGACGAAACGGCGATACCCCGCATGAAGCGCTGACATAATCATTTCCCCAACACCATACGTAGTCGTGTGAAGCGGATTGCGCCTTTCCATTGGAACGAGCGGCAAACCGATGACTTGAGCAACTTCAATGACCGCTGTATCTTGAACAACACCATATGCCGCCTGCCTCGTTTCAAAAAGCGGATCGCGAACTGTGACATATTGAACGGAGCCGTTCATCGCGGAAACGATCGCTTCCATCGTCCCTTCTCCCCCGTCTGCCATCGGAACAGCGATGACTGTCGCTTCTGGATATTCACAGTGAAACGCTTCTTTAATGATGGTGCACACTTCACTCGCTAATAAACTTCCTTTAAATGAATCGGGTGCAATGACTACATTCATCCGCTCACCACCTTCTTTAATACATTTTTTCCGTCTTGTCGAACAAACACAACGGTCATAATCGTTCCACGTTCGCGCGAAAGCGGTTCGCTTGTTACCATTCGTTCATCATCACGATAAGGAGAACGATATAAATCAAATAAAAATGTTGTCTCATCCACCGAATCGATAAATATAATTTCCGCAAACCATTCACCGTTCACATACGAAAGCGGTGAACCGTCTTGTCGTTCAATGGAAATAAGTTTTTTTTCTTCACCCATTTCACAAAAAGCGACGCCAACATCATCTCCCGCACAAAAACCGATGAGCGGTTCTGTCGTCGTAAATGTGAGCGTCTCTCCTTTGACTTGTACATCAACCGTTCGCTCATGGGCGCAAATAAACATGCCTTCAACATAAAATAATTGTTTGTCACCACATTCCATAAGTCATTCCCTTTCCAATGATGTTCCTTAATAATAAATAATAATACAAGTGAAAATGTTTTCACAACATCATTCCTTTTGTTAAAATGGTAGTATGCTTTACAATAAGGAGGCGTTGTTATGTTAGAAAAACAATTACAAAAATACGCACAACTTGCTGTGCGTGTTGGGGTAAACATTCAACCTGGGCAAACGTTGTTTATTAACGCTCCGCTACCGTCTGCTCCACTTGTGCGCGAAATTGCTAAAAAAGCGTACGAAGCTGGGGCAAAACATGTGCATGTCGAGTGGAGCGATGAAGAAATCACGTACATAAAATTTAAACACGCGCCAGAAGAAGCGCTTCATGAGTACCCGACATGGCTTGCGAAAGGACGCGAGGAAGTCGCCGAAAAAGGTGGAGCGTTTTTAAGTATTTATGCACCGAATCCAGACTTATTAAAAGATATTGATCCTGCACGAGTAGCTGCAGCAACAAAAGCAGCAAGCATGGCGTTGCAACATTACCGTAGTCGCTTAATGGCCGATCATAACTGCTGGTCTTTAATTGCTGTGCCGACACCAGCATGGGCGAAAAAAGTATTTCCGAATATGGATGAGGACGAAGCTATTGCAAAGTTATGGGACGTTATTTTCCAAGTCACTCGCGTCGACCAAGACGATCCGATTGCTGCGTGGAAAGCGCACAATGAAAAATTAGCGCGCATTGTCGATTATTTAAACAACAAACAATATAAACAACTCATTTATGACGGACCGGGCACAAATTTAACTGTTGCGTTGCCGGATGGACATATTTGGGCTGGTGGCGCAGCAAAAAGTACAGACGGCATTGTATTTAATCCAAATATGCCGACAGAAGAAGTGTTTACGATGCCGCATAAAGATGGAACGAATGGTGTTGTGCGCAATACAAAACCGCTGAACTACGGCGGAAATATTATTGACGGCTTTACACTTACATTTAAAGATGGTAAAGTTGTCGATTTTACAGCAGAAGTTGGCTACGATACGTTGAAACATTTGCTCGATACAGATGAAGGTGCACGTCGATTAGGAGAAATTGCACTCGTGCCACATCGCTCGCCAATTTCACAATCAAATCTTGTGTTTTATAATACGTTATTTGATGAAAATGCTGCCTCACATTTGGCGCTTGGCAAAGCGTATCCGACAAATATCGAAGGCGGCACAAATATGCGCACAGAAGAATTGCTTGAACGTGGAGCAAACGATAGCTTAGTGCATGAAGATTTTATGATCGGTTCTCATGAATTAAACGTCGATGGCATCACAAAAGACGGTGTACGCGAACCGATTATGCGAAATGGTGAATGGGTGATTTCTATTTAAAGATGTTGCGGCGTTTGTCCGCAACATTTTTTTTCATTCGCATATATTGGCAAAGAGAGGAGGAGCGAGGGATGATCAAACAATTTATTGCCAACAGCGGCATACTTATTGCTGGTTTTTATTTAATTAGTAAATTTTTCCCTTTAAACATTCATAAACAATCTCCTTTTTATATGCGCCTACTTGCTGGGGCTTTTTGTGGCTTATTAAGCATTGTGCTTATGCTTTTTTCCATTCCACTTGGACATGGAGTTATTGCGGATTTGCGCCACATTCCACTCATTGTCGTCAGCTACTACGGTGGCATGCCAAGCGCACTGGCGGCAGGGATCATTATGGGAGCAGGACGATTTTTATTCGGCAATATGTTTGCATCGCTCGTTTCTTTTTTTATTTCTCTTGCGATTGCAATCGGCTGTGGGCTAATAAGTCGCTGGATGAAGCGAAACATCGCGGTAACAACGTTTTGGATGAATGCTTACAGCATGTGTTTCATTTCGTTTGCCTTATTCATTAATATTCCAGATCGCTACATTTACACTGAAACGTTAGTCATTTTCTGGCCCATCTCGATTATCGCCACATATATAGCTGCTAATATTTGTAAAGATATTCGCCAATCAAAAGATTTATTGCAACATTATAAAGCATGGGCAACGACTGATTTTTTAACGGGGCTTTATAACGTTCGTCAGTTTCATACTGTATTAAATGAAAAAATGGCACAAGTCAAGCAACAAAACAACTGTTTAGCGCTTATTTTATTTGATATTGATCGCTTTAAATCAGTAAATGACGTGTACGGACATGATGGTGGAGATGTCATTTTACGTCATCTTGGTGAGCTCATTCGCTCGCTCGTTCCGAAAAACGGCCTAGCCTTTCGCAATGGTGGTGAGGAATTTTCGATCCTACTTATCAGTTGCGAACATGAAGCAGTAACATTTGCCGAGCATGTCCGAACAACGATTGAGCGTTATCCATTTGTCGTACAAAAACAAACGGTGCATATTACAGTTTCTATCGGCATTTCACTTTTCCCGACGCTTGCAACAAATGAAACAGAACTATTTAAACAGGCGGATATCGCCTTATATGAAGCGAAACAGCAAGGACGAAATCGTACGGTTGTATATAAAGGAACACTTGCATGAAATGCCAAACTATACGACAATAAAAGTAAAAACAATTAAAGGAGCGAAAAATATGAAACAACGATCGAAGTTATTCATTAGCATCGTTGCAGCTTTCACATTGCTCTCTGCTTGCAACGAACAAACAACTGCCCCAGCAAAGCAGCCTGTTGCAAATAAAGAGCAACAAAAAAAACAAGCCCCGCTTGAATTGACACCTGTTGAAAGTACGAATCAACCGTTTACAATTTCATTATTACCAAAGTTTAGTTTAGAAGCAGAAGAACCAGGAAAAGATGTCGTCATGCATGAAAGCGAGCAAGAACAATGGATGCGCATTGAACTTTTGCCGAAAGAAGCGAAAGACCAAATCGAAACGTACGCAAAAGAACGGGCCACGGCCGTCTCCGAACAAGCTACACCGTTTGAAGGAACGTTGCCGTTTGAAGACGCCATCGTATATGAAGCCCCGGTCGATGATAGTGTCGTTTATATTATTGGTGTAACAGGAGATGCCCCGATGTTTTTAACGGTGTTTACGAAAAAAGAAGATAACTGGCTTGAGCCATTTATGACGATGGCAAAAACAATTAAACGTACAGCAACGATCGAAAATGAAACGGGCGAACAAACAAGCGAATCATTTTACACATATAAAAGTAGCAATCAACCGTTTCAAGCGAATATTTTAGACGGTTATCAAGCAGAAGCAATTGAACCAGGCAAAGATATGATTTTTCTTGATGAAGAAAAATCATCGATGACGGTCGAACTTATTGATGAAGGGGCAGATTGGTCACTTATCGCAGAACAAGCTGAACAATATGTAAAAGCGAGCAGTAAAGACGGAACGGTCGAAAAAATAACGTGGACAAAAGGAACGCGTTTGAACGGTGCGGATGTATATAAAAGTGCCATTGCAGATGGCGAAGTGTATGTATTCGTTGTAAAAAACGGAACACCGATGCGACTGACTATTTTTGTCCAACAAACAAATGAGTTAGACCCGTTTTTACAAATGGCAGAAACGATTGACCGCATTGACTAAGGAGGGAGTTTTTTGGAACTGTTAGAAGCGTATCGATCATTATGGTCAAACCGTTCGTTACCCGCAACGGAAAATGAAGCAGAAGAAGTGTTAATCGATGCGATTCGGCGCGATTTATTCGATGAAATGACACATCCGCGTTTAAGAAAATCGCCTTACGAGAAATTTTCATTGGCGATCAAGCGTATTGCGTCATCATCGCTTGATGCTAAACAACAATACGAACTCGTTCGTTTATACGTACAACAGCTCGAAAACTTGCCTTCCCGCTAAGGCAAGTTTTTTTGTATAACATCCCGTCATTTGCGCAAAATACGTAGCGAATATGATACGAGGAGGTTTTACGATGGATCCATTTCGTTCATTAGATGTCATGCGACGGGATATAGAACGTATGTTTTCTAACTTTCCTTCGTTTTTTTCGCACGTAGATGATGTGTTTCGCATGCCTCGCGTCGATGTGCATGAAAATGAAAAAGAAATGATTGTGACGTGTGACATTCCTGGGTTAGAACGAAAAGAAGACGTCGATATTCATATTGATCATCAAACGCTGTCGATTAGTGGACAAGTGCGTCGCCAACATGACGTACACGATGAACATATGCATCGGCAAGAGCGATTTTACGGACGGTTTTACCGTACGATCCCTCTCCCTTCCCCTGCTGCACATGAAAACGTGCAAGCATCGTATAAAAATGGGGTGCTTGAAATTCGCATTCCGAAAGTACAAGCGAGCGACAAAAAACGAATTGACGTACAATTTCATTAACACCGGCCATATCGCCGGTGTTTTTTGAAACTTTCTTTTTTGTTACACGTATATATACACGAGGTGAGCGGAATGGATGACAAATCGTTTTTAATCGATCAATTACGCGAAATTGAAAAATGGGAAAAAGAACAAAAGCGTATTTGGTTTTGGGAAAAAATAAGCCGTTTGCCATTTGTTTTACTTGACCGTTTAACACCGGCATGGATACATAAAAAAATGGCACATCTTCTTGATGAGCTTGGCCAATATATTCAAACAGGTGGACAATATTTAGTGAATAAAGAAGCCGTCCTATCTTCATTTTATGGTAGGATCACGTTAAATGAGGTACGTGCGATTCCGTTACAAAAGATGAATGAAGCTTGTGAGAAACTTGTAGCAAAACGTAAAACGTTCGCGACATATCAAGGGGCAGCGACAGGCTTTGGTGGCGCATGGACGTTACTGCTCGATGTTGCTGTCGTTCTCGGAACAGCTTTAAAAACATTGCAAGAAATGGCGATCATATACGGATTTGATCCACATGAAAAAGAAGAACGATTGTTTATCGTAAAATGTTTACAATTCTCGCTCGCTGACGTCGTTGGCAAGCAAGCGATTTTAAACGAATGGTCATCCAAGAGCGAACAGCAAACCATTTCTCAATTGCAAGGATGGCGAGAAATCGTTTGGGCGTTTCGCGATCAATACGGTTGGAAAAAATTATTTCAAGCTATTCCGATCGCAGGAATGGTATTTGGCGCATGGACGAATCAAGCAATGATTGCTGATATAGCTGAAACGGGTGCGATGTTTTATCGAAAACGGCGCATTATGGAAAAACTTCAAGAAATGAAAAAGGCGGGAGAACCCGCCTAACATTTCGTACATGGAATGACCGCATCATGAAGCGCCATGTTTACTTGTTGGTCATATTGGTTTCGTTCTTCTTCTGTCCAATTGAAATATGATTGCATATATGCAACGACTGCTTCTTTTAGCTCGCGAACCGCAGCGATGTCGAAAAAGAGGGCCCCTGTGCGACGAATGAAAAAGTCAAGGGGTGTGACGGTCATTTCGTGTTCGAGCGCATATACACACATCACATACCAATCGAGCGGAAGGGACGTTTTATTTCGATCATATGTGTTTGTAAGGGCAAATAAACGATCGACATTCGCGCCGTATCGTTGAACGAGTCGTTTCGCTTCGTCTTCTGTAAATCCGTAAGCAATCCCTTCAGCTACTTTTTTTGACATAAACGTATGCCATTGATTTGCACCGCCAACGTCCCCGCCGGAAATCGCCAAATGTTTTGTTTGACAAGGTGAATACGTCTTTCCTAGCTGTTTAGCAATAAGATCAACGACCGTTTCCGCCATTTTTCGATACCCTGTTAATTTTCCACCTGCAATTGTAATAAGGCCGGAAGGAGATTGCCAAATTTCATCTTTTCGAGAAATCTCTGACGGATCTTTTCCTTCTTCGTAAATTAAAGGACGTAAACCAGCCCAACTCGATTCAATATGCTGTTTTGTAATATGAACAGAAGGAAACATGTAATGAATGGCACGCAATAAATAGTCGCGATCGTCACTTGTCATTTTCGGATGAGCACGATCGCTATCATAAAACGTATCTGTTGTTCCAACATACGTTTTCCCATCGCGCGGAATCGCAAATACCATGCGACCGTCAGGCGTATCAAAGTATACCGCTTGTTTAAGCGGAAAATGTGCTTGGTCAATGACAATGTGCACACCTTTTGTTAAACGTAATTTTTTTCCGACATTTGAGCCGTCTTTTTCACGAAGTATATCAACCCATGGACCTGCCGCATTGACTATTTTTTTTGCATATATTGTAAACGTTTGCCCTGTGATTTGCTCCCGGCATATGACGCCAATGACACGTCCGTTTTCATCGTACACAAACGATTCCGCTTGTACGTAGTTTACCGCATGTGCTCCACATTCTACCGCTTTTTTCACCACTTCAATCGTCAGTCGGGCATCATCTGTTCGATATTCAACATAATAGCCACCACCGAGCAATCCATCTCGTTTAATTAACGGTTCTTTTTGTAGCGTCTCATCTGCTGATAACATCGTTCGTCGTTCTCCTTTTTTGACGCGCGCTAAATGATCGTACACCCATAGCCCGATCGATGTGCTCCATCTGCCGAACGTGCCACCGCGATGAATCGGCAATAACATCCATTCCGGAGTTGTCACGTGCGGACCGTTTTCATACACGATTGCCCGCTCTTTTCCTACTTCTGCGACCATTTTCACTTCGAACTGTTTTAAGTAACGTAATCCGCCATGAACGAGCTTCGTTGAACGGCTTGACGTACCTGCTGCAAAATCTTGCATCTCAACAAGCGCTGTTTTCATTCCGCGCGTCGTTGCATCGAGCGCAATGCCACAACCAGTAATTCCTCCACCAATGACGAGCACATCATACGTTGTTTTGCCCATTTCCTCAATCATTTGCATCCGTTGTTTTGCTGAAAACATAACGATCCCCCCTTGTAAAAACAAAAAGAGACCAAAACAGGCACAATAAGCTTTTGCTTATTATGCATGTATGGTCTCTCTTCGTCTCTTGACATGTATGAACTTTAGTTTCATTGTATCATATGCGTGGAAAAAGGCAACTGTTTTGCACAAAAAGCCATTTAATAGCTGAGCGTGGCTTGCATAAGCTAATATTCATTCCTTTTTCTTTATATTTGTTTACAATCTGTCTCGCGTTTAGTCGCTTGTTTTCCTTTCTTTTTCTTTGCACGCGATCTCTTCCTTTCTCATCTCTTTTACATATTTACGAATGACAACATAAAAAGTTTCGCGCACGATTTACTTTTTTCCTGCATATATTACGAACAAACGTATGTTATAAGGAGTGAATGCTGATGAAAAAAGATTTGTCTCATATGCTCGATTCATTTTTCGATGATCGGTCGTTAAAAAAAATGTTGCATGCGCTTGATGAATATGTTCATCGCACATTTTCACCTGTTTATATTCCGATTGATGTGCGTGAAACAAATGAAGAATACATCATTATTGCCCATATTCCAAACACAAAACGTGACGGTATTCATTTGCAGTTCATAGATGATACACGCCTGTTACTATCGGTCATTTACGATGAACAGACGGAAACAATTGATGATGAAAAAAAAATCGTTCATCGCCAACGCACATATGAACGAGCAACGAAATCTATTTTTCTCCCTTATCCTGTGAGTGAATCAGACATTCACGCATCATTTCAAGACGGTAAGCTGATCATTCGTCTCCCGCAGAAAAAAACATTTATCCCAATTGAATAACGATACGAAAAAACGCAAACGTTACAATTTAAACGTTTGCGTTAATCCTTTCACAAGCCCGCTCATTTGGTTCATGACTTGCACCGCCTGCCCCATCGTATTCATCATTTTTGTTATATCGTACGTTCCTTCTTTTGTTTTAAACTGCTCAAGCAAGCTTGGCGGTTTCGTGTATGGAGACATCGGCGGCATAAAAGGAGAAACGGTTGGTGGAGCGAATGGAGACATGGACGGTACAACTGGCGGAACGACTGGCTGAGTCGGAAACGAGGTCGGTTGGGAATAGTATGGATAATAATGAACAGGTGGAATATGTGGCATTTGCATGGTAGACCATGGTTGATACATAGCTTCTCATCTCCTTTCATCACATCATATTCGTTTTTTAGCTAAATGGTTCGTGACTAATCATGTCAATCGATGTCGGAATTCTCAATTTTTTGAATTTAACATGTCGTCTTTTTTTATGTTATGATAAGTGCAAAAGGGGGAGGGAATAATTATGACAATTATTGAATTAAAAAACAAATTTATTGCGACAAAACAATATGAGCCGATTGACGCAAACGAATTGCTTGATTTTGCGCGCCAACTGTATTTGCGCAACGAATTGCCGCTTGGTGTGTATCGCCATCTCGTGCGCGATTTAGAAGCGCTTGGTGCTTACAAACCTGATGATGAACGAGTAAAGCAATATTCAGGAAGTGCTGAATGATTTGTCCCCTCTTGTGCCATGCTAAGTGAGACGTTAGCATGCAAAAGGAGGATGATGGAAATGGGTCGTGGTGTTCATTTTCACCATAAGAAAAAAGGGCATGAAAGCGAAAAGCCGAAACATGGCGAATTGGCGTCATCGAAAGAACGTGAAGTGGTTGACTACGCCATTGATAC
The DNA here is from genome assembly GCF_051200995.1 of Anoxybacillus eryuanensis. Classification (NCBI taxonomy): domain Bacteria; kingdom Bacillati; phylum Bacillota; class Bacilli; order Caryophanales; family Anoxybacillaceae; genus Anoxybacillus; species Anoxybacillus eryuanensis. The sequence goes on from NZ_JBPODS010000002.1 coordinate 244,568, forward strand.
AGTAGGAAATGAAGAACATCGTCCGGTGACGATTGAACGGGTAAAAGAATAGAAGGTGGCTACTATGCCACCTTTTTTATATCTTTTATATCGCTGGAGCGAACGTATATATTTCTCTTTTTTCCATTTGTCGTTCGATGTTGTCGAGTTGGCGTTCGATATCTTGTAAACTATCTTGCTGCATATCGTAATGTGTAGCCATTTGTTCTTCTGTACGCTCTTTTAATTTATTTTCCAACTGCTCAATCTCCTCAAACAACTGTTGTAGTTGCATTTGAATATGTTCCATCCTCCAACTCCCCTTTCGCCCTTTGCCATACACATTCGCCATCTTTCACTTCCTCCCTTCTCACTTGACAAAACTAGAAGAAATTCGGCAAACAAAGTGTTATGTGTACAAAATTCGACAAATCCATACGCATGTTTTTGACATGATCGGTCAAAATAAAAAGACGAAAGGGGGCATTGTGATGGCCAAAAAAGAACAAAAGAAAAAACAAAAGCCGAAGCAAGAAGAAACGACAGGTTTTGGCGACAAAAAGCTAGAAGGTCCAGACCGTCCTTCTACATAAAAAGACAGGGGATCACGTTCCCCCTGTCTCTTTCTCTTCATTCATTTTATCTAAAATAGAGATCGCATCAATTAAATGATTATTAAAAATTTGTTTGGCAATGTGTAACAAATCGACAATCATTGGATCACGTAATGAATAAATTACTCGATTCCCATCTTTCGTTCCATACACAATGTTTTTTGAACGTAACACGCTCAGTTGTTGGGATACGGCAGATCCTTCAGCACCGATTAACGTTTGTAATTCGTTGACGTTTTTGTCCCCTTCTGCTAATAATTCTAAAATACGAATGCGCAAAGGATGGGCTAAAGCCTTGAAAAACTCCGCTTTAAATTGCTGTAATTCTAGGTTCATTTGTTTCCTCCAACATATTCTGTTTTAAAATGATTGACCGCTTGTTCTGCTTGAATATGACATAACTGGCGACACTCTGAAAAGGCAAAATGCTTACAACCAACACATTGCGTTTGGTTAATGTGTAAAAAAGCGGTTTTTAGCGCCTCCCCTGTATGCTCGAAAAAGTTTTCTTCGCCAATTTTATCATATAATCCACATCTTTTTAACATCTCTTTCGGTTGTTGTTGTATACCGGAAACGAAAATAATTCCACCTTTCGATTGAAAATGCTCAACAAGACTTGCTAAATTCGCTTCCCCTGTTTGGTCCATATACGGTACTTTACTCATGCGTAAAATAAGAACACGCGGGGTATGGTTTATTGTCGACATAATCGATTGCTCAAACATTTGAGCTACACCGAAAAACAATGGACCATCAATTGTATATATACTAATTTGCGGGCAGTCTCTTCCTTGTTCAACCATTCGGGGACTGACTTTTTTCTTTTGTTCATCTGGAAGTACTTTGAATACTTGAAATACATCTGTCATTCTTTTTACAAACAATAGTACAGCTAAAATAAGACCTACTTCTACAGCAATAGTCAAATTTACAAAAATTGTTAAAACAAATGTGATGACAAGCACAATCGAATCAGCTGATTTCATTTTTAACACATGTATAAACTCTTTCCGCTCACTCATGTTCCAAGCAACAATCATTAAAATCGGTGCCATACTTGCTAGCGGAATATGCGATGCATACGGTGAAAAAACGAGCAAAATGGCGAGAACAACAAGGCCATGGATGATACCGGACAATGGAGACGTTGCTCCACTTTTAATATTCGTTGCTGTTCGTGCGATTGCACCTGTCGCTGGAATTCCACCAAAAAAAGGAGTTACTATATTGGCAATTCCTTGTCCGATTAATTCACGATTGCTATGATGTTTTTCTCCTGTCATTCCATCAGCAACGACCGCCGATAACAAAGATTCAATTGCGCCAAGCATCGCAATAACAAAAGCTGGTCTAATCATCTCATATATGTGCTCTAGTGTGAAATGAGGAACCGAAACATGCGGAAGCGTATTTGGAATTTCCCCATAAACAGAGCCGATGGTTGCTACTTTATTTTCGAGTAAAAAAAAGGAAAATAAACTTGAAACAACTAAACTTAATAATGGGCTCGGTATTTTAGGGGCAACTTTTGGCGCAAGCAACAGAACGACAAGCCCTATCGATGCAATGATAACACTATATATATTGACATCATGAAGATGTGTCCATATTTCCTTCATATTATCAATAAACGCTTCATGTTTTCTTACATTTAATCCTAAAAAATTAGGGATTTGACCAGCAAAAATAATAACAGCAATTCCTGCTGTAAATCCGATCGTCACAGGACGGGGAATAAACTTAATAAGAGAGCCTAAGCGCAACACTCCAAATAACACGAGCATAATTCCTGATAAAAAACCGGCGACAAGTAAATTTTCATATCCATATGTTAATACAATACCTAATAGAATGGGAATAAATGCCCCTGTAGGTCCTCCAATTTGATATTTTGATCCACCAAAAAGAGAAATGAGAATACCTGCAACGATTGTCGTATAAATTCCGTACTCTGGGTTTACACCGGAAGCAATCGCAAACGCCATCCCGAGCGGTAAAGCAATCACACCTACAATAAACCCTGATATTAAATCTTTTTGAAAATGAGCCATAGTGTATCCTTGGAACCGCTTCAAAAAGTACCCCACCTTTTTTATATATTCAAATTTTTGAATATACATATATACAAAATATTTATATCACTTTCTTATTTTCATGTCAAATCATCTTTCTTTTTCTAATTTTCGAGCAAATGACGAACAACCGAAACATATGATATAATGTTGAACATTCAAGGGGGGATGATATGTTGAAATATCCGAATGGGCGACCGTATAAAAAAAAAGAAAATGAACAGACGTTGCGCACTTCCGCTGCCGATACGTATGGAAATCGAGGGATGACGCTCGAGGCAGATTTAAATGAAACGAACGCTTATTATTTAGCTCAAGGTATTGCCGTCATTCATAAAAAACCGACGCCTGTGCAAATTGTGCGCGTTGATTATCCGAAACGAAGCGCTGCCGTCATTAAAGAAGCGTATTTTAAACAACCGTCCACAACGGACTATAACGGCGTATACCGTGGGAAATATATCGACTTTGAAGCAAAAGAAACACGAAATCGTACATCGTTTCCGCTTCAAAATTTTCACAAGCACCAAATTGAACATATGAAACAAGTGCTAGCCCACGGAGCGATTTGCTTCGTGATTTTGCGTTTTACGACGTTTGATGAGACATATTTATTGGATGCACATCACCTCCTTGAATATTGGGAGCGCAAGCAACAAGGTGGTCGCAAATCGATAACAAAGGCGGAAGTCGAACGACATGGTTATGTCATTCCGCTTGGCTATCACCCACGAATCGATTATATTCAAATTGTGGACAAACTATATTTTTAGAATAGGAGGAACGATATGGCGAACTATCGTTCACGAACAGAACGAAAACAAGCGGAACAAAAAAAACAACGTCCGCGTGAGCGAGGGCGTTCAATGATGAAAAAAATTGTGCTTATTATGTTGCTGATCATGACCATTGGTATGTTTTCTGGTGTAGCAGCGTTTGCGTGGATGATTAAAGATGCTCCTCCACTTGATGAAACGTTGTTGCGCGATCCTTTAGCGTCGATCGTATACGACGGAAACGGTAAAAAAGTGGCAGAACTCGGGCAACAAAAACGCATTTACGTATCGTATAAAGATATTCCGAAAGTGCTTGAAGAAGCTGTACTCGCCACAGAAGATGCTCGCTTTTACAAACACCATGGCTTTGATATTGTACGCTTTTTCGGAGCCGTTGTAGCGAATATTCGCGAAGGATTTGGAGCTGAAGGTGGAAGTACAATTACACAACAAGTCGTAAAACTTTCTTTTTTAACACCTGAAAAAACGTTGAAACGAAAAGTACAAGAATTATGGCTTGCCATTCGGCTCGAGCAAAAATATTCAAAACATGAAATTTTAGAAATGTATTTGAATAAAATTTATTATTCAAACCGAGCCTACGGCGTCGCAAAAGCAGCCGAAACGTACTTTGGCAAAACGGATTTATCACAATTAACGCTTCCAGAAGCAGCATTGCTCGCCGGTATTCCGCAAAGCCCGAACAATTACAATCCGTTTACACATCCAGAAGCGGCAGAAAAACGGCGAAATACTGTATTGTCGCTTATGGCTAAACATGGATTTATTTCAAAAGAAGAAGCCGAAGAAGCGAAAAAAGTACCTGTACAATCACTATTAACAGAAAATAAACAACAAAGTACGATCCCGTACGATTCATTTATTGATCAAGTGATTGATGAAGTGACAGAAAAAACAGGCCTTGACGTGTTCACAGCTGGATTACAAATTTATACAACGCTAGATCCAAACGCTCAGTCGTATGTGGAGGAATTACTCAATTCCGACGAGGTCATTCGCACAAACAAGGCTGATTTCCAAGCCGGCATTGCTCTTGTAGATACAAAAACAGGGGAAATTCGGGCACTTGGTGGCGGACGTAAAAAAGAAGAAGGAGTCACGTTTGGATTTAACTATGCTACAGATACACGGAAACAGCCCGGCTCAACGATTAAGCCGATTGTCGATTACGGTCCAGCAATTGAATATTTAAAATGGTCGACATACCATCAATTAAAAGATGAACCGTATCAATACTCGGACGGAACGCCAATTAAAAACTGGGACGGCAAATACGAAGGACAAATGTCGATGCGCACAGCGCTTGCTCGTTCTCGAAACATTCCAGCGCTAAAAGCGCTCCAAGAAGTCGGCTTAGAACGCGCAAAGCAATTTGCTAATAAACTTGGCATGGGCTTTGAAGAAATGCATGAAGCATATGCGGTCGGTGGGGTCGGTAAAGGCGTATCTCCACTTCAAATGGCCGGTGCATACAGTGCATTCGGAAACGGTGGCATTTATATTGAACCGCATGCTGTAAAAAAAGTCGTATTCCCAGATGGGACAGAAGCAGATCTTCGTCCAGAGCCAAAAGCTGCAATGAAAGACTATACAGCATTTATGATTACCGATATGTTAAAAACAGTCGTTCAGTCAGGAACAGGGACAGCAGCAAACGTACCAGGGCTTCATATTGCGGGAAAAACCGGAACGACAAACTATGACGAAAAAGATCGTCGTAAGTACGGTCTCTCAAAAGGTGCCGTTCCTGACAGCTGGTTCGTCGGCTATACGCCAAACTATACAGCGGCGATTTGGACCGGATTTAGCAAAAAAAGTAGCGAAGCATATTTATCAAAATATGAACAACAATATGCGAAGCAATTGTTTAAGCGCGTCATTTCTCACGTAGATGATGGCAGCGGCGGTGACTTTAAACAGCCAAAAAGCGTTGTCAAGCTAGCCGTAAAAAAAGGAACAAATCCGCCAAAACTAGCAAACGAATATACGCCAAAAAGTGAAATTACGTACGAATATTTTGTGCGCGGTTACGAAGAACCAACAGAAGTAGCTGAAGATAAACAAGAAGTGGTTGAACCAGTAAAAGACTTACGAGCACAATACGATCCAGCGACACAAACCATTTCGTTGTCGTGGTCGTATACAATCGATCCAGAAAAAGATATATCGTTTGAAGTACGGCAAATGGTAGATGGACGTAAGCCAACCGTCATTGCTAAAACGAAAGATTCACAGCTGACCGTTGATGCGAAAGAAGGCTCGGTGTACTTGTTTGAAGTATATGCCGTCGCAGCAGATGGCACACCAAGCGCACCAACTACAGCGCTTGTGCAAATTCCGAAAAAAGAACCGGAGCAACCAAAAGAAAATGAGACACCGGGACAACCGGGAAACGGAGAAACCCCGGAGACGCCAACAAATCCGACCGAGCCAAATCCAAACAATCCGGGGACACCGACAAACCCGACCGAGCCAAACCCAAACAATCCGGGGACACCAACAAACCCGACAAACCCGACAAACCCAAATAACAATTCATCAACAAATTCGTCGGGAGCAAACAATCAACAACGAAATGGAAACAATGACGGGACAACAAATCGTCAATAATAACATGAGAAAAGAGACTGAGTGCAATTCTCAGTCTCTTTTTTGTTGGACCATTTGTTTATAAAATAGCTTCATGAGTTCGGTAAATAGTTCATCTAATTGAACAAAAGAATGATGAAGGATCGGACGAGCAAAAATAAACGAAAGCCGATCAACGACATTTAACGGGCTGAGCGGGAGCGACCCCACTTCCTTTTCCCAATGGCATACGTCACTTACTGCTCGTTCATTGAACCAATGTAGCGCACATAAAAAGTAGCTAATCCCTCGAACCATTCCGTCTTTTGCTTTATTCCCTTGACGAGTTGCAAATAACGGAGCAAGCTCACGTTTTTCTTCCTCCCAAAGCTGAAATATAGCGGGAAGCGACTGCTCTTTCCGTTGCCACGGCTCCCCCTCTTGTGTCATATCATAATAAAACGGCACGTGCTTCATCATCATCGGAAACGGTTGAAACGTAGGAACATCCATTGTATCGGTCGTAAAAAAAAGCGGATGTTGAAACGTTTTTGGAACGATCATTTATATCTTCTCCTTCATCCGTTTTTTTCCTTCTCGACAAAGATGAAGCAGTGGACAAACGCCGCATTTCGGCGATTGTGCTTTACAATGATAACGTCCAAAAAAAATAAGGCGATGATGGGTCACCGACCATTCTTCTTTCGGAATTTTTTTCATTAGTGTTTCTTCTACTTCTAACACAGAATCTTTCCAACGACAAATACCAAGCCGTTTACTCACTCGTTCGACATGCGTATCGACAGCAATCGCAGGAATGCCGAATGCAACAGATATGACAACGTTCGCTGTTTTTCGGCCGACACCCGGGAGCTTCATTAGTTCATCGCGACTTTTTGGTACTTCTCCGTTATATTGCTCGATTAATATACGACATAGTTGCTGAATGTTTTTTGCTTTATTGCGATATAGTCCGATCGAACGTATGTCTTGTTGGAGCTCTTCTAGCGAAACAGACACGTAATCTTCTGGTGTTTTATATTTCTCAAATAGTTGCCTCGTCACTTTATTGACGAGCGCATCTGTACATTGCGCGGATAAAACAACAGCGATTAATAGTTCAAACGGATTGCGATGAATGAGCTCACAATGCGCGTTTGGAAACATGTTTGCGATCTCATTTAAACAGTAGCGAATTTGTTGCTTCGTTAGCATGTAACCATCCTTTCTACGACTGTTCAAGCCAATTATAAATCGGAACGGTTGGTTTATATGGTTGCTCTTGCTTCACTTGGTTTTTACGAAACTTCTTTGCATGTTGTTGCGCTTGTTCAATTGTTTTAATCCCATTCTTTTTCCATTCAAACAAAATGCGATCGATGTAGCGGAAATTTAATTTTCCTGATAATACCGCCTCGCGTAGCGCCGCTTTAATGATTACGGGGTCGTGTTCGTCTTGATCCATCCACATCGCTAGCGTCTCACATTCCATTGGGGAAAGCGGGCGACCGAATTCATGTTCAAAAACGGTGTACAATTGTTCCTCTTGCTGTTCCTCTTGTTTTCGGTTCTGAAAGACGGTGCGAATAAGCTTTTCCCAAAGCGGATCAAGCGAGTAACATTCGCTATGGATGTTGTTATCCATTCGCTCTTCAATAGACAAAAATCCCTTTTGTACAAGCTTTCGCAGTTGTTGCATGCACATTTCAGAAGAAATGGTCATACGCGCAGCAATTTCATCTGGGGTTGGAAATGACGTTCCTTGTTCAAGAAACGAATGGATGTGTAACAATAACATAAACTCTGTTTCATTTAATCCAAGCGCTTTATAGTTCGTTAATAATAACCGTGGAATGGCCACGCTTCCTTCACGAAAAAAGCGAATCATTTCATTATCCATGTCAAACACCTCACGCTCTATTATATCATAAAACAAATCCCCCATGTGAGCACGGGGGATTTCATCATTATGGATATAAACGATTAAGTAAACGTGGAAACGGAATCGTTTCACGAACGTGTTCGACACCACAAATCCAGGCGATAGTCCGCTCAAGTCCTAGTCCGAAACCTGAATGTGGCACAGAACCGTATTGGCGAAGCTCTAAATACCATTTATATGCATCAAGCGACAATTGGTGTTCTTCTAACCGTTGTTTTAATAAATTGTAGTCGTGAATGCGCTCTGAACCGCCAATAATTTCTCCGTATCCTTCTGGAGCAATTAAATCCGCGCAAAGAACGACTTCTGGGCGATTTGGATCTGGCTGCATATAAAACGGCTTTAATGTCGTTGGATAATGTGTAATAAATACCGGTTTATCAAAACTTTCCGCAATCGCTGTTTCATGTGGTGCACCGAAGTCATCGCCCCATTGAATGTCGTCGAATCCTTTCTTATGAAGAAGCTGAATCGCTTCATCATACGTAATGCGCGCAAATGGCGGCTTGACATTTTCGAGCTTAGACGTATCACGACCGAGCGTTTTAAGCTCTAGTTGGCAATTTTTCAATACGGACTGCACAATATGGGAAACGTATTGTTCTTGTATTTGTAAGTTATCTTCAAATTGATAAAACGCCATCTCCGGCTCAATCATCCAAAACTCAATTAAATGACGACGCGTTTTTGATTTTTCCGCGCGGAACGTTGGACCGAACGAGAATACTTTGCCAAGTGCCATCGCTGCTGCTTCCATATATAGTTGTCCACTTTGTGAAAGATACGCATCTTCATCAAAATATTTCGTATGGAACAATTCTGTCGTTCCTTCTGGCGCACTTCCTGTTAAAATTGGCGGGTCCACTTTCACAAAGCCGTTTTCATTGAAAAATTCATATGTGGCCCGAATGACTTCGTTACGAATTTTCATAATCGCATGTTGGCGCTTCGAGCGAAGCCATAAATGGCGATGGTCCATTAAAAATTCAATACCGTGTTCTTTTGGTGTAATTGGATAATCAACAGCCATATGAATAAGTTCAATGTTTGTGACAGATAGCTCATATCCAAACGGTGAACGATTATCTTCGCGCACAACACCTGTGACATATAGTGAACTTTCTTGTGTTATGCTTTTTGCTGATTGAAATACGTCTTCACTTACTTGCGCTTTTTCTACAACTCCTTGAATAAAGCCTGTGCCATCGCGCAGTTGTAAAAAAGCGATTTTTCCACTTGATCGTTTATTCGCAAGCCAAGCGCCAATCGTTACTTCTTGTCCTACATATTTATGTACTTCTGCAATCGTCGTTTTCACAAAAATTCCCTCCAAAGACGTTCAACTGTTATGTACATCATCAATATTATACATTTCGACAAAAAAACGCAAGATGATCGTTCTTACACGTAAAGAAAAGGCTAGTCATATCGACTAGCCGTGCGTTTTTTCACTAATAAACGTTTCGATGCGATCGAGTGCTTTATGCAAAAGATCAAGCGATGTCGCATATGATAAGCGCACGTTGTTTGGTGCACCAAATCCTGAACCTGGAACGAGTGCGACTTTTGCTTCTTCAAGCAACGCTTCGACAAACGCATCGACATTTTCGTATCCCGTCATTGTTGCCGCTTCTTTTGCATTTGGGAACAAATAAAACGCACCTTGTGGCTTCACGCATGAAAACCCTGGGATTTGAATAAGGCGATCGTAAATAATATTTAATCGTTCTTCAAACGCTTGACGCATTTGTTCAACTGGCTCTTGAGACCCGCTATATGCAGCAATGGCAGCGTATTGAGCAATCGATGTTGGGTTTGACGTACTATGGCTTGCTAAATCTGTCATGGCCCGAATGATATCGGCATCCCCTGCTGCATAACCGATGCGCCATCCTGTCATGGAATGTGATTTTGACACCCCGTTAATGATGATCGTTTGTTTTTTCAATTCCGGTGAGAGCTGAGCAATAGAAACATGTTCATGTCCACCGTAAACGAGTTTTTCATAAATTTCATCAGAAACAATCAACACATCGTGTGCTAAACATACTTCACCGAGCGCTTGTAGCTCTTCTTTCGTGTAAATGACACCCGTTGGATTGCTTGGTGAGTTAATAATGACGGCCTTCGTGCGATTTGTAATTGCCTGTTTGAGTTGCTCCGGTGTTATTTTGAACTCATTTTCTTCAAGTCCTTCAACATATACCGGTACGCCACCTGCTAGTTTCACTTGTTCCGGATAGCTCACCCAATACGGCGTTGGAATAATCACTTCATCGCCTTCATCTAAAATGACTTGGAATAGCGTGTAAAGCGCATGTTTCGCTCCGACACATACGATAATTTCTGACGGTTTATAGTCAAGCTGTTGGTCTTGATGAAATTTTTTAATAATCTCTTGCTTGAGTGTTGCTAATCCACCAGATGGCGTATATTTCGTATGCCCATCGTACATCGCTTTCACGGCCGCCTCCATGATGTGTTGCGGCGTATTAAAATCTGGTTCGCCAGCGCCAAGTCCAATGACATCGTGTCCTGCTGCCTTTAATTCTTTCGCTTTCGCTGTAATGGCAAGCGTTGTTGACGGCGTTAATGATGCAACGCGTTTCGCTAACTTCATGAATCCTTCCCCCTCGCAAAATGATATCTTTTCAAAAAGGCCCCGTCTTCAAAACGAACGTAATAAAACGAATAACGATCTCGTTCGTCAATATATGTAATTTCCCATAGCGGGATCCCTTTTTCCATTCCTAATTTCACTGAAACGACTTTTTTCGGATAATACGGTTTAATAGACGATTGCGCTTGTTGTTTCGTAATACCTTCTGAAGCTTTTCGAACATCAACAACTTTTCCTTTTTCCGTCACCCACGCAATCATCTGTTCGTCTTTATCATTTTTGCCTATGACGATGACGTATACATCGCTACCTCGATACGTATATACATCAGTTATATGGATGATCCCCTTTTTTTCCACCTGTTTTATCGCACGTTGTTCACTTTCGTTTTTAGACGATACAGCGTCGATATATGCGTCGATATATAGGAATAAAGCAGCGAACAACACACATGCGAGGGCAATGACTATTTTTTTCACCTTCATCCCTTCTTACGTTCGATAAATCGTAAACACAGCCTTTTCCTTATTTTCTTCATCAAGCGCCAGTCCGAACATTAAATCTTTTTCTTTTAATGTTCGGTTCAAACAATCAACAATTTTGTATAAGTCCGATGAGTATTCAACCTTTACAGTTGCTAATACTTCGATTTTACTCTCCACGATCCGATCCTCCATGTGCACAAATTTTGTTACTTATATCGTTTGTTATGAACGGAAACAATACAATTACACACCGATTTCGGTGTATAAACATCTTCATTGTAGCAACGATTTCCTACATTGGTCAATTTGAATTAAAAAATTTCCTATCGTACACACCGCGGGCCGAATGCTGGCCCTTTTTTTAAAATGTCATGACATCGTATTCCTCTAAGTTGCATTTCACTACAATCACACCAAAACGATTTGTCTCATAACAATCGATCCAAGCCGCGTACAACCGCTCAAGCAACCGTTCACTCGGCCAGATGCCGTGCTTTTTGAAAATGATTGCTACTTGTGGGTCGACATGTTTTAAAAAAGACGTCCGCGGATAGTCATTTATACCGAAATGGGCAATTTTCAATATGTTTACGTCATGAAGCGGCATGGTCATCAATTTTCGCTCGACATTATTATCAGCGTGCGCCATATATAAAAGGCGGAGCTGACCGTATTGAAGGGACATCGTTACATCCCCATCGGCTATATAGAGTGGCTGTATCCGAAAATGCGGGAAAGGTTCATATACTTTTTGTTCTTTCCATTCATTCACTATTTTCGGGCCATACGTTTGTTCAATCCATTTGACATTGCCGACATATTCTTGATCATCACTCGTTAGCAAAAGTTCATCGATTTCGGCAATATGGAAATGCTCAAACCATCTTTTTAGTTCTCGCTCCGTATGCGGGGCCCCTGTATTTAACAATACCGTTTTTCCGCTTGCATGTTTAAATAACGTCGCTTCTCCGTTGCTAAGTGGCAAAAACATAATGGCCATTTCCTCTTCTTCAAGCATCATATCAATTTTTTGAATGTGCTCTCCTACCGTTGAAGGATGCATGAAACTGCTTAATACAAAAAAGAATAGCATCCATTGCAAAATGTTCACTCCCTTCATCTACATCTTTTATCTTTCACTGATAAAGGGAATTTTATAGCCACTCATTAACATGTTGTAAAAGTTCGGCAAGCGGCGCATGATATACCCGAATAGGTGGAAGAGATTGCAAAAAATATTTACTGTACGATGCTGTTAACAATCGCTGATCTAAAACGAAAATCATTCCTCGATCTTCTTTTGTACGAATTAATCGTCCAAATCCTTGTTTAAAGCGCAAAATCGCTTGTGGCAACGATAAATCGTAAAACGGATTGCCTCCTTTGGCGCGAATATAATCGCTTTTCGCTTTCATGACCGGATCATCTGGTGGAGCAAATGGTAGCCGAACAATGACGACGCATGTCACTTCATTTCCAGGGAGGTCTACCCCTTCCCAAAAGCTACTTGTGCCAAATAAAATCGCTTGTTCAAATTGCTGAAAATGGCGCGTTAACTTCGCTGCATTACCTCCACTTACTCCTTGAGCAAGTAACACAAATGATTGCTCGTCATTGAGCTGTTTTACGAAGGTATACGTTTGTTTCAATAGCTCATATGACGTAAACAATACAAGCATGCGCCCTTTTGTATGTTCAGCGATACGAATAATTTGCTGAGCGGCATGTTCAGCATATTGTTCAACTGCAACCGCAGGAAACGTTGGCAAGTCTGTTGGCACCATCAGTGCGGCTTGTTTTTCATACGAAAATGGTGACGGAATGATGCGTGTAAACGGATAAAAATCATCAAGACCAAGCCGAGCAATCATAAACGAGAAACGATTGTTTGTCGTTAACGTTGCTGAAGTTAAAATAACACTCCGCTTACGTGAAAATAATTGCTCAGCAAAAAAATGGGCTAAATCGAGCGGCTGTGAAATGACTGTGATCGCATTTACAGCGGCTTTCGCATCTACTTCTAGCCAGCGAACAATATCATCGTCGTCGCTCGTTAATAAATGTTGTAACGTCGATAAAACGTCAATAAACGTTGTAAAAGGTTTCCTCTCTTCTTTTGGAATATCGTCTATCATTTGCGACAATTGTTGCACGGTGCTCATAATGCGCATAAGCAATTCAATTGTTCCGTTCCATTCTTTCCCATACTCTTTCCACGGAACAAAGCGATAGCGAATACGTCCATTTCCTTTTTGTCGACGTAATACATAATAGCGAAGAGATTGAAATAGTTGATTCAGTTCATATTCAAGGTCTCCTAGAAACGAGCGGAGTGCACCCATTTTGTGCATCATAGAAACGTCGTTCATTCGTGTCCACAGTAGACGAACGTACTCATATGACACGTGCCTTCCGAAAAAATGAGCAGCCACATCTTCTAAATGATGAGCCTCATCAATGATGAGTCGTTCATACGGTGGGAGAAAGTTTTCGTCAGCAGTTAAATCATGCATAACGAACGAATGGTTTGTAATAATGATATGCGCATGTTTTGCTTGTTCTTTGGCACGAACAAAAAAATCGTATTCCTCATTCGTGTCATCGCTATACACATCTTCCCAAAATAACGTACCTCCCGCAGTTAAGTTTAGTTCATCGACGTCACCTGTCTCTGTTTCTGTTAGCCAGACGAGCAATTGACATTTTGTTAAAGCAATGTCGTAGTTCGTATCTATATCGTCTAACGTACGAGCAAATTTTTTTACGCTGATATAATTTCGTTTGCCTTTCAAAACAGCTGTTGTAAATGAAAAAGGAACAAGCTGTGTGACCCTCGGTAATTCTTTTTCAATCATTTGTTTTTGCAACTGGAGCGTATGTGTGCTAATGACGACAGGTTGCTGTTGCTTTACCGCATAAAAAACGGAAGGAAGTAAGTACGCCATCGTTTTTCCAATGCCTGTTCCCGCTTCAATGAGTGCATGTTGACACGTTTGTAACGCGTAGTCGACGTCTTCCATCATTTGTTTTTGTCCATCTCGATATTCAAATGGCGAAGCAAATGGGTTTGTCGCAAGCCATTGTGAAAAAGATGGAATATGTTTACGGTAGTCAGTTCGTTTTGGCGAAAACCATTTTTTTAAAGCGACCCCTTCATATTCAACCGTTTCTTCGTTCTGCTGAAGAGAGCGTTCTTTTTTAGTGATGTATTGATCTAAAAGAGCAGTTAACTCACTCTTTAGCGCTTGACTGTGTCGGCGCAGTTGTTTTAATGTCACAAGCGGTAAACGAGATAGCTTATGCAGTAAAAAAAGAAGCAGTTGGGCTGTCGCTTCTGCGTCGCAATCTGCTTGATGAGGACGATCATGTGCAAGCGACAACGCTTCAGCTAAATGATTCAACTTATAGCTTGACTGTGTCGGCATAAGAAAACGGGCGAGCTCCACCGTATCTAAAAGCCGACATGTCGGCGGTTGTATGCCGCTTCGAATAAACTCCTTTTGTAAAAATGCCCAGTCGAAATGAACGTTATGCGCTACGAAATAAGCTCCTTTCCATTTTTCAACAAGCATTGGGGCAATATAGTGAAACGGCGGAGCATCATGCACCATCGTATGATCAATGCCCGTTAACTGTTGAATAAAAGGAGGAATGTCTCGCTCTGGCTGAATAAATGTTGAAAAACTTTCGCAAACTTTGTCGCCCTCGATGACGACAAAACCAATTTGAATGATGCGATCTTCTTTTTTCGGGGCATTTCCTGTCGTTTCAATATCGACGACGACAAAGCGATCATTCATCTTTTTTCACCTCACATCTGTGTAACAAACAAAAAGAGGCGGCATGGCTCCCGTTATAAAACGGTCGCCGCCGGCTCTTGTACGATGAGTTCTTTAATGCGGTTATGCTCGTCCATAATCGCAATTTTCGGGCGGTGAGACGCCAATTTTTCTTCTGGTACGAGTACGTATGAGATGACGATAATAATGTCATCTTTTTGAACAAGACGAGCTGCCGCTCCATTTAAACAAAACACACCGCTTCCTCTTTCACCAGGAATAATATATGTTTCGAATCGTGCTCCATTATTATTATTTACAATTTGCACTTTCTCATTTGGAACCATCCCAACTGCATCTAAAATATCTTCATCAATTGTAATGCTACCAACATAATTTAAATTCGCTTCCGTCACACGAGCACGATGAATTTTAGCGTTCATTAATGTACGGAACATGGTGTTGCCTCCTTATTGTACGTTCATAACGATATTATCAATCAAACGAGCGTTTGTAAACCGTACAGCGAGCGCAAGGATGATCTTTCCTTGTAACGTCTCGAGTGGCTTTAGCTCTGGGTAAGAGTAAATTTCAACGTAATCAATGACACCGTTTGTATGTTGTTCAATATGATGCACAATCGCTTGTCGTACCTTCTCTACGTCGCGTTCTCCGGCTTCGATAAATGCTTTTCCTCTTTGTAAAGCCGCATATAACGCAGGCGCTTCTTTTCGCTCTTGCTCGCTTAAATACACATTACGTGAACTTTTCGCCAGTCCATCGTCTTCACGCACTGTCGGAACAGCAACGAGTTCAATCGGAAAATGGAAATCACGAATAAGCCCATCGATGACCGCCACTTGTTGCGCATCTTTCATTCCAAAATATGCGCGATGTGGCATGACAATATGAAACAGTTTCGTCACAACCGTTGCGACCCCGTCAAAGTGCCCTGGGCGAGATTTGCCACAAAGTACATCGACGCGCTCATGCACCTTCACTGTTACCGACGGCTTATGCGGATACATTTCACGAACGGACGGATAGAAGATGATATCAACACCCGCCCGTTTAGCTATTTCATGATCGCGCTCAAAATCGCGCGGATAACGATCAAAATCTTCATTCGGTCCGAATTGAAGCGGGTTGACGAAAATGCTTAAAACAACAAAATCATTTTCCTCTCGTGCGCGTTTTAATAACGCGACGTGTCCTTCGTGCAAGTAGCCCATCGTTGGCACGAAACCGATCGTTTTTCCTTTTTTCCGTTCGGCCATCATACGGGCTTGCATCTGTTCAATTTTTTCGATTGTAATCACGATTGTTTCCCTCCGTATAACGCTAGCCATTGTTGTTCATTCATCGTAAATGATTGCTCATCGCTTGGAAATTGACGCGTTTTTACGTCAGCCACATACTCCGCTAGCGCTTGTTGCATCGTTTGTTGAATGTTCGTATATTGTTTGACAAATTTCGGAATGCGTTCTACACCATATCCGAGAACATCATGATAGACGAGCACTTGTCCATCCGTACCAACTCCGGCTCCGATACCGATCGTCGGGATCGTTAATTGCTTTGTTATCGCTTCACCAAGTTGCTTCGGTACACATTCTAAAACGAGGGCGATCGCTCCGGCTTGTTCACACGCTTTTGCTTCTTGTATGAGACGTCGAGCACTTTCGGCATCTTTTCCTTGTACTTTATATCCACCTAACACACCGACCGATTGTGGCGTTAAACCGAGGTGAGCGACAACAGGCACGCCTGCTTCTGTTAAAGAAGAAATGACTTGTAATACAGAACCTGCCCCTTCGACTTTTACAGCATTTGCACCTGATTGTTGCATGATTGCTTTTGCATGTTTTAACGCGTCAGGAAGCGTGCTGTACGACATAAAAGGCATATCGGTGACGATAAACGTATTTGGCGCGCCACGTCGAACAGCTTTCGTATGATGAATCATATCTTCCACTGTTACAGGGATCGTTGAATCGTATCCTAATACGACCATTCCAAGCGAATCGCCGACTAAAATCATGTCAACACCGGCTGCCTCAGCAAGCTTCGCTGATGGATAATCGTAAGCCGTTAGCATAACAATCGGCTCATGATTTTTTTTCATGTTCAAAAAATCTAATTTCGTTTTCATATACATCCTCCTCTCAATATGCAGAGGAAATGGATAAAAAAAGCCTTCTTTCTGCCAAAATAGAGAAAGAAGGACTTTTTGGTTTGCTCCATCCCTCTGTCCCCGTCCGGTTAATCGGATCAAGGCAGAAATGATCGTTAATATGTCATATGCGTGGTGCAGTTCTTATGAAGATACTGCCCAATTTCAACCGCTTTCATTTTAACAAATATTTAGAAATTTTCCTACTCTTTTTTTATTTCAATATCTGCCGAGTAAATGTAATGAATCGCCCCGTCTTCAGTTCGCACTTTTAATGTACCTGAATCTGTAATTCCAAGCGCCACACCGCGAATCGCTCCATTTAGCGTACGCGCTACAATTTGTTGACCAATCGTGACTGCATAGCCTTCCCACAACAGTTTAATCGGTAGAAAGCCGTGTTGTAAATACTGTCCATATAGCTGTTCTAACTTTTGTAACAATGTTTGAACAATTTTCGGACGGTGGAACGTTCGTCCCGTTTCAAGCGCTAGAGACGTCGCAATCGGGGCAATATCATTTGGGAACTGTTTTTGATTGACGTTCATGCCGATGCCGACGATGACTGCCCGCACTTGATCGGGATCGGCTTGCAATTCCGTTAAAATGCCGGCGACTTTTTTGCCATTGACTAATATATCGTTCGGCCATTTAATATCCGGTACGATGTTTGTTACTTCCTGGATCGCTTCGGCAACCGCAACAGCAACTAAAAGCGTCAGCTGAGGCGCTTGTTGCGGTGGAATAGACGGGCGCAAAATTAAACTCATCCAAATCCCTGTTCCTTTCGGTGAGTGCCATGATCGGTTTAAACGCCCTCTTCCTGCCGTCTGCTCCTCGGCAATGACAATCGTTCCTTCTTCGGCACCCTCGTGGGCAAGTTGATGAGCTAATTGTTGCGTCGAAGGCACGCTTTCTTGGTCATATAC
Organism: Anoxybacillus eryuanensis; assembly: GCF_051200995.1. Taxonomy (NCBI): domain Bacteria; kingdom Bacillati; phylum Bacillota; class Bacilli; order Caryophanales; family Anoxybacillaceae; genus Anoxybacillus; species Anoxybacillus eryuanensis. The sequence continues at coordinate 262,529 of NZ_JBPODS010000002.1, forward strand.
GTTCCAACCAAAACGTTTCGTTTTTAACCCGAGCTGAACCTCATTTGCGTTCAGTTTATCAGGCATTTGTTTTAAGCGATAGCCAAGCCTGCGAACGGCTTCAACTTCAAATCCTTCTTTCCTTAAATCTTCAATATGTTTCCAAACAGCTGTTCGTGAGCAACCGAGCTGCTCACTAATCTTTTGTCCGGATAAAAACGCTCCACCTGCTTCTGTAAATAGTTTCAACAGTTGTTTTCTCGTCTCTGATTGCATACCGCCCACTCCTTTAGCTTCTCTTTCTCATTTTCCACTTCATGATGCAGTACGGCACGCTCGATGTTTTCAATCATTTCAGCTAACCATGGACCAGCTTTTCTTTCAAATAAAATAAGCAAATCGTTCCCATTAATCGCAAGCTCTTTACGATTGTGAATGGGTAACGCCTCCCATTGTTTCAATAACAGATGCACATGTGGTTCATCATGATCCAATGCTGCGCGTATGCGCTCAATGTGTGGAATGTATGATCCATACTCATACAATGTGTCAATTGTCCAATCCGAAAGCGAACGAATATGTTCGAGCGCCTTTAAACAAATCAAAATGTCACGAATGAAGTGGTTTGGTAATTTCCATTTTTTTAGTTCTTTTTGATGAAAATGGACGACAAATGCAAATCGCGCCCATGCTTCCGTGCGATGAGTCGGCACAATGGAATAGGTAGCTAGTTGAGCAAGCTCCTTTTTTTTCGTAGCAAGCTCTGGCAAATAACAAAATAAATTCGTTTCGATTAAGAGATCAATTGCTTTTGACATAAACGGACCGAGCAGCAATTTTTCAAATTCAACGGCGATGCGCTCAACAGCAATATGTTGCAATAAATGTCCGTATTGTATAATGGCTTGTTTTGTCTTTGTAGATAAAGAAAAGCCGAGTTGGCTGACAAACCGAAGCGCTCGCATCATCCGTAACGCATCTTCGTTAAAGCGCTCCGCAGCATCGCCAACCGTTTCAATGATGCGCTGCTTCAACGCTTCCGTTCCCCCAAACGGATCGATGATGTCACCGTGCTCATTCATCGCGATGGCATTCATCGTAAAATCGCGTCGCTGCAAATCTTCATAAAGGGAGCTGACGAACGTGACATCTTTCGGCCTTCGATAATCTTCGTAACGTCCTTCTTTTCGAAATGTTGTCACTTCATATGAAACGCCACGCTCGATAACTATCACCGTTCCGTGCGCAATACCGACAGGAACGGTTTTCGGAAAGATGGACATTACTTCTTGTGGATGGGCAGATGTCGCAATATCAATGTCACCGATCGGTCTTTGTAGTAAATAGTCACGAACCGCCCCACCGACAAAATACGCTTCATGTCCATGACGTTTTAATGTTTCAATGACAGACAGCGCCTGTTGAAATTGTTCGTTCATCATTCATCCCCTTTAAGTTGAAAATAAATATGTTCATATTGTGCCACGATTTTCTCAGAATAAAATTTTTCATACACGGTTTCACACGCCTTTTGTCCCATCGTTTGACGAAGAGCTTCATCCGTTAATAAACGAAGTGTTTGACGTGCCGCATCGTTGATATCACCGAGCGCACATAAAAAGCCGTTTTTTCCATCCTCAATGACTTCGGGAATGCCGCCAATCGCCGTGCCAACGCAAGGCACATGACATGCCATCGCCTCAAGTAAAACAAGACCGAAGCTTTCCTTTTCTGACAATAATAATTTCACATCACTAATCGAGTACAAGTCCGCTAAATTTTCTTGTTTCCCTAAAAAGCGAACATATTCGCATAGTTTCAATTCTTTCACAAGGCGACAAACGACTGTCATTTCTGGTCCATCACCGACAAGGAGTAATTTCGCAGGGACTTGTTTCACAACGAGCGCAAACGTACGGACGACATCGCATACCCGCTTTACTTTTCTAAAGTTCGACACATGAATAACTACTTTTTCATGCGGGGCGATGCCGTATTGCCGACGGAGTTCATCATTTCGCCGTTTGCTGTATACACGTTCGTCAACAAAGTTATACACCGTTTGAATCGGCTTTTGCACATCAAGTAGTTCATACGTTTGAATAGCTAATGCATTGGATACGGCTGTGACAACATCGGATTGTTCGATACCAAATTTAATTAAGTCACTTAATGACGGATCGTACCCGAGCACAGTAATATCTGTACCATGTAGCGTCGTCACAATTTTTAAATGATCACCGACCATTTGTTTTGCTAAAAAGGCGCAAAGGGCGTGCGGAACAGCATAGTGGGCGTGAATGATGTCAAGTTGCTCCCGCTTCGCCACTTCTGCAATTTTACTTGCCAATGCCAAATCGTATGGCGGATATTGAAATACAGAATACGGATTCACTGTCACTTCATGATAATAAATGTTCGGATACACTTTATTGAGTCGAAATGGAATGCTTGATGAAATAAAGTGAATATCATGACCACGTTCAGCAAGCATTTTTCCTAATTCCGTCGCAACGACCCCAGAGCCGCCGACTGACGGATAACAAACGATTCCTATTTTCAGTTTCATTTTTCTTCCCCTAACAAATCTTGTGCAAGTATAATTGGTTTTTTTGTCATAAATCCTTCCGCAAACGAGACGCCAACTTCTTTGCCAAATAATCGTTCGCGGCTTTCAACGGTTTCAATATATCCGTTCGTTAACGGCGTGTCAACTGAATCGCTCATTCGATCGAATTGGCTTTCGTATGCCTGTAAACTCGCTAATTTTTTATCGATTGTATCACTAATATCGACGACAAAATGAGGGCGATGAAATCCGTTAATCATATAAAAATAAACGGCTTGCACGCGATGAGGAGGTAGCTGTTGACCATCTTCATAACGGCGAATGGCAGCTGAAAACACCGCTTCTTCCACTAATCTCGCGCATTGACCATGATCTGGATGGCGATCTTCCCAATATGGTGCAAACACAATATGCGGTCGATATGTACGAATAACGGTCACGATCGGATCAATATGCTCTTTTTGCATGGTTAGTCCACGATCTGGAAGATTGAGCTGTATACGTGTATGAACGCCGAGAATGTCAGCTGCCCGCTTCGCTTCTTGCTGGCGAATATGTACCGTTCCGTTCGATGATAGCTCTGCTAACGTCAAGTCGCATATACCGATGTTATATCCTTGTTGAGCGTATTTCGCAATCGTGCCGCCCATGCCGATTTCAACATCATCGGGATGGGCGCCAAATGCTAACATATGCATTACTTCTTCCCTCGCTTCACAATATTTCGCCATGCAAAATCGCCACGCTCTAAACCGTGTATGAGTACTTCAGCTGTTCCCATGTTTGTCGCTAACGGAATAGCATACACGTCACAAAGACGAATAAGAGCGCTAACATCCGGTTCGTGTGGTTGAGCTGTCAATGGATCGCGGAAGAAAATAACCATATCCATATCGTTATTTGCAATCATCGCACCGATTTGCTGATCGCCTCCAAGTGGACCAGATTGAAAGCGATGAACAGAAAGACCTGTCGCTTCTTGAATGCGCAATCCCGTCGTACCTGTTGCATATAGCTCATGTTCAGCTAAAATATGTTGATAAGCTGTCACAAACTGAACCATATCTTCCTTCTTTTTATCGTGCGCAATTAAAGCAATTTTCAATTCCCTCTCCTCCTTATTCAATTAAATGTTCTAATCCATATACGAGCGTTTCTAGCTTCATCACCGTCTCAACAGAAAAACGAACACCTGACATAAATGATGAACGATGGAACGAATCGTGACGAATTGTCAATGTTTGTCCATCGCCACCAAAAATGACTTCTTGATGTGCTACAAGCCCCGGCAAGCGAACGCTATGAATGCGCATGCCGTCATATAAGGCTCCGCGCGCTCCTTCCATCGTCTCTTTTTCAGCTTCATGCCCTTGTATGAATGAAGGACGTACTTGTTGAATGAGCTGCGCTGTTTTCAACGCTGTACCAGACGGAGCATCAAGTTTTTGATCGTGATGAAGTTCAATGATTTCTACGTGAGGAAAATATTTAGCCGCCATTTGTGCAAATTTCATCATTAAAATTGCACCAATCGCAAAATTTGGGGCAATAATTGCACCAATTTTTTTCTCTTCAGCTACTTGTGTTAAACGTGTTAAATCATCTTCTGTAAATCCTGTCGTACCAACGACCGGGCGAACACCGTAATGCAATGCGATTTCCGCATGACGTTTTCCGACTTCTGGCGTCGTTAAATCGATTAATACGTTCGCTTGCACTGTTTGCAAACATCGCTCTAAATCTGTAAAAATCGGGGCTTCAATCGCTGGGAAACCGTCAAGTTGTGCTAACGTTTTTCCTTCGTTCATTCGGTCTACAACAGCGACAAGCTCAAAATGTTTTGTATCATGAACGAGAGAAACGGCTTCTCTACCCATTCGTCCACGCGGGCCGGCAATAACAATTCGAATCATCTTCCCTCTTCCTTTCTTGTCCAACGATCGCGATCTCGCGTTTGAAATTTATGCATGACCGTATCATGCGCTTCTTGTAAATCGATATGTAACGAATTGGCCATACATATAAGTACAAACAATACATCCCCTAATTCTTCTTGAATCGTTTTTTCTCGTTCCGTTTTCTTTTTTGGCTTTTCACCATAGTGATGGTTCACTTCGCGGGCGAGCTCGCCTAATTCTTCTGTTAAACGAGCAAGCATTGCTAGCGGACTAAAATACCCTTCTTTAAACTGTCCAATGTATTCGTCAACTTCGTGTTGCATTTGCCGCATCGTTTTTTCCATTGTCTTCACCTCTTACATTCATGTTAGCTAAAAGTAAGGCATTTGACAAATGTTTTTGACGGGTGCAATCACATTCCTCTATAATAAAAAACGCAGTCATATTCGAGAGGTGAAGACGATGAAACTAAGAAATGTCGCATTTATTTTACTAGGATCTGCTATTTTTGCGTTTGGACTTGTCCACTTTAATATGGAAAATAAACTAGCGGAAGGCGGATTTACAGGGATTACCCTTCTTTTATATTTTTTATTTGGCATTGATCCTTCTATTTCAAACTTAGTACTGAACATCCCGCTGTTTTTTATCGGATGGAAATTGCTTGGACGGACGACGTTTTTTTATACGATTCTCGGAACAGTTAGTTTATCTGTATTTCTTTGGATTTTTCAACGATACGGATTTCACATTCCGCTCAATAACGACCTTACGTTAGCTGCATTGTTTGCTGGTGTGTTTATCGGGGTCGGTCTCGGTATTATTTTCCGCTACGGTGGAACAACAGGTGGTGTCGATATTATTGCTCGGCTCGTATATAAATATAAGGGCATTAGTATGGGGAAAACGATGTTTTTGTTCGACTCATGTGTCATTTTCCTCTCTTTACTGACGTATTTACCGTACCGTGAAGGCATGTATACGCTCGTTGCAGTGTTTGTCGGGGCGCGCGTGATTGACTTTTTGCAAGAAGGCGCATATGCAGCAAAAGGAGCGACCATTATTTCTGAAAAAAGCGATTTAATTTCAGAAAAAATTATGACGGAAATGGAGCGAGGAGTTACAATTTTAAAAGGAATCGGCTCTTACACAAAACGAGAACGAGATGTTTTATATTGCGTTGTAGCTAAAAATGAATTATCACGTTTAAAATCCATTATCACGTCCGTTGACCCATATGCATTTGTCGCTATTAGCGATGTGCACGATGTACATGGTGAAGGATTTACATTAGATGAAAATAAACAACCGCTACATGAATAAAAGCGTCCATCGACGGACGCTTTTATTGTTTATCTCTTACCATTTTTCTTTCTTTTTCTCCATGATATTTTCGCCATCCTACATACGTTAACGTCATAATAATCATACCACCGATAGACGTCATGACCCACCAAAGTGACGGAAGTGTCGTTTCTTTTTTTCCATCAGCAAACAAAGCTTGCAAATCATCTTCCATTTGTCGCAACTCTTTCATTCGCTCTGTTGCATGCAATTGACGAAAAGCAGGAGCTTCTAAAAGAGAAATGTGAGCAGATACACGTTGGACTTGTTCACGATCAACGTTAATTTTTACGCTCGGTTCAATCAGTTGATACCGTTGTAAAAATTGATGAAACGCTTGTTGAAATAATTGTTCGTCCTCACGTTCCATCGCTTGCTTCATCTTTTCAAACGCTGACATGACAGCGTATTTCATTTCTTTCCAAAGCGGTTGATGTTTCGTGTGAACAGCATCAACAGCAAGCCGAAATTGCGTCAATTGATTGATTCGTTGTTCCATCGGTACACTCGATGTCGTAACCGCTTTTAATGCTTCTTCGTGCGTAGCCGTTAACACATATATGACATCCATGGAATGAATGTCTTCACGAAATAATGCGAATTGTTTTTCGAAATATTCTAATAACTGCTTTGCTTCTTGCAGGCGATCATTTTTTGTTAGCTGAAGCGCTTCGTCAGAAATTTGATCGAGTTTGTCCCACTCATGTCCGTTTGCATATACGGTATACGGAAATAAAGAAATGATGATAAACATCACGACGAATCGAATGCGCATCTCCTTGTCCCTCCTTACGATCTTACTATTGAATATATGATCGCAAAAAGAGACATAGACCTTGATTTATCGCTGGCGTGAAAAAATGTACGCCACCGCAATTGAAACGATGCTTAGCCAAAATGTAAAATAGCCGATTTGTAGCGTATATTGCGCCAACATCCGATATTGCGGCATCATCCCAAACACGTAATCGATGACGTCGTTATGCAATGTCCAAATGGCAGCGATGACAACATGAACAAACGACATGCGGTAATGTGGGGCATACAACAATGCTTGCACCGCCATGGCTCCATGCGATATCACGAGCATCCATCCCGCCCAACCGAGTTCTCCTGTCACAATAAATACAAGCATATTCATGACAACAGCCCAAATGCCATATTTCACGAGCGTAACAACCGCCAACGCTTCCATGAGCGGCCAATGCGTATGACGAAGCCACGCGATTACAACAAAAACAAAAAACAAACTCGCTGTTGGACTATCCGGGACAAACGGAAGAAAGATCGCTGGGGTTTCCGACAACTGTGGTCCATACCATACATAACCATAAATTGTCCCAATGACATTGACGACCAATAATAGCATAAGAAACGAGCGATGCATCAACCAATCACGTATGTATAACATATACCGAACCTCCCATATGTACAAAAAAGCTGACTGATGTTCAGTCAGCTTTCATCAATTATTCTGCTTTTAAACCTGCAACGAATTCTGCAAGCTTTTGTAACTCTTCATCTGTACCTTTGAAAATACCTCCTGGCATGCCACCTTTACCATTTTTTGCGATGTTAGCAATTTCCTCAGGAGATAATCCTGTGCCGACAAGAGATGGAGCAGCTGGACCACCTTGTAAGTTTTCGCCGTGACATGTTAAGCATGTGTTTGCTTCTAAAATTTTATATCCTTCTGCATTTTTGTCAATTTCTACTTCCGCACGAATTTTTCCTTGCTCAGCAGCCGCTTCCCAGTCGTGCGTGACGACAGATTCCCATGTTAAGAAAATGATTGCAGCGAGCGTAAGCAACATCATACCGACAGCAACTGGGCGCTTCGATGGGCGACGCTCTGGACCACGATCTAAAAACGGTGCAAGCAATAACGCTCCAAACGCGAGTCCAGGAATAACGATCGCTCCGATCACAGTATATGGACCAGATGCAAATGAGTACTTCAACAACTGGTATAGGAATAAGAAATACCAGTCTGGAAGCGGAATATAACTTGTATCTGTCGGATCCGCAATTCGCTCAAGTGGCGATGGATGTGCGACGGTTAAACATAAAAAGCCGATTAAAAAGACGGAGCCGACCATCCATTCTTTTAATAAAAAGTTCGGCCAAAACGCCTCGGTTTTCCCCGGATATTCGGAATAGTCTTTCGGAATGTTCGGCTTGCGCATGGCAGGCACGCGTGAATCGCCGACAAATTTCATCCCTTTTCCGCGATGCATATCGTTCCCTCCCTTATGCTAAATTTTACAGTGGACCAGAGATACCTTGTTTTCGAATCATTAAAAAGTGTGCAGCCATTAAACCTAATAACGCCCCTGGCAAGAAGAATACGTGAATCGCAAAGAAGCGCGTTAACGTTTGAGCTCCAACGATTTCATGGTGACCTGCCAATAACGTTTTAATCGCTGGACCGATAACTGGTGTCGCTTCAGCAATTTGCAATCCGACTTTTGTCGCAAAGAGCGCTTTCATGTCCCAAGGCAATAAGTAACCTGTGAAGCCAAGACCCATCATAACCATAAAAATAAGTACACCAACGATCCAGTTCAACTCACGTGGCTTTTTGTAAGCACCTTGGAAAAATACGCGCAACGTATGTAAAAACATCATCACAATAACAAGGCTTGCCCCCCAGTGATGCATACCGCGCACAATTTGCCCAAACGCCACTTCGTTTTGTAAGTAATAAACAGATTCCCAAGCGTTTTTAATATCTGGTACGTAATACATCGTTAAAAACATACCAGATAAAATTTGGATAACTGTAACGAAAAACGTCAATCCACCAAAGCAGTAAACAAACGCTGAAAAGTGATGCGCAGGGTTTACGTGCTCTGGCACTTCATGATCTGCGATATCGCGCCACAAAGGCGTAATATCTAGCCGCTCGTCAACCCAATCATAAATCTTATTAAGCATGTATTACGCCTCCCCTCGTGGTTTCGCTTTACCTAAATACAACGTGCCATCTTTTACTTCGTATTCATAACGGTCTAGTGGCGCTGGTGGCGGCGTATTTGGCACGTTCGTTCCGTCCTTTTCGTATAACCCATAGTGACAAGGACAGAAGAAACGGTTTGGATTGCTTTTTTCGCCATTCCAGTTCACCGTACAGCCAAGATGTTTACAGATTGGTGATAGCGCAACAATATCCCCATTTTCATCTTTAAATACCCACGCAGATCTTGGCTCTTCCGACTCGTACCACGCGTCTTTTACTTTTACTTTGAAGTCGAAGCGCTGTGGTTCTGTCGTAATGTCTTTTACTTGGGCAACTGCAACCATATCTTGCCCAGCTTCTTCTTTTAAAATCGGATCTAAGGCAAAGCGCACCATTGGTGATAAAATACCAGCTGCCATAAATCCGCCTACACCTGTTAGCGTGTAGTTTAAAAACTGTCGTCTTGACACGCGATGCTTTTTCTCGCTCATCGTTTTCCCCCCTCTATGCAAAGTTAAGTCCATCCGGACGAATTGTTATAACACATATATAAAACTAGGACAACCTAATGATATATCATGTTTCCACCAAGGTCAATATAATGATAGTGTAAACGCTATCTAATTTTTTAACGTCCATTTTGCAACTAACGCATCCATCACTTGTTCGACTTGTTGGCGCACGACTTTTTGCTTGTATGATTCATCAGCATGTTCAAGCGGAAGCGCTGGTACATACACAAACGATTCATCCGCAATGTCTGCATGCGAAGTGACAAAACATATATGTTGAAATCCCGCTTGTTTTAACATGTTTATCCATTCATACACCCGCGCTTGTATTTGTTCTTGCACGAAATATGTCAGTGGCGGAAATAACATCACCCTCCCCTTAAACTGTCGCTCCACTTCATTTGCAATAAACAACGTATGCTCGCTCATTTCAGCAAACGCTTTCATATTTGCGATTCCTATCGGTACACACGGAACGAGCGCTGTGTCGACATACTCTTTCGCTTGTTGATACATGTCCACATCTTTTGCTGTCCATTTCATTGAAATCACTCCTTATGTTTCCATATTACACGAAATGCATATGTATTTTTTTGAACATTTTGTGACAAATATATACATAGTAAAAAGCGTTGCGAAAACACGAGGTTAGCGCAACGCTTTTAATTGTTCAGTCAGCTCGCGAAATTTTTGTTCATCTTGCTGATCAAGCGCCTCGTCAATTAACCGCATAATTTTCTGACGTTGAAAATGTTGGATCGATTGGTGCACAATCGTTTCAACAAGTTGCTCATCTTGTTTGTTCGCTTTTTTTGGCATATACGGATTTTCTTCAAGCACTGCCACGTATTGCGGCGAATGAAATGCACCGCGAAAATTAAGTTGAATGTAAATATCCTCATCACGATTTAAGCGAATATCGTGAAACGATTTTTCCGCATCTGTCGTGATGACGTTTTGCTTATAAAATCGAAACGGCACATCGTCAACACAATGCGTCGACATCATCATGCCGCGCGGACAATATTCGGCATGTTCTACAAAATGCACTTTTTCCATGAGCGTATCATGACTAAGCAAATAGTTTAAAATCCATACACATTCGCGCCTTTTTAATTGGTAGTTGTTTAAAAACCAGCGAACAAATTCTTTTTTCTCCCGGACAGAAACCATTCCCTTCCCCCCTTGCATCCGAATGACAACTTCATTCAAATTGCAACATCATGTGGGCAATCTCTTCGTTTGTCGGATCGATACGTAATAGTTGTTCAAATATTTCTTTCGCTCTCTCTCTTCTTCCCTCCTCAAATAAAAAATAGCCAAAATCATATAAAAAGTTTGGATCATCTTTAAAAAAAGTATATGCTTCTTCATAATGATTTAATGCCTGATCATACATTTCAAGCTTTTGCTTCGCCTTCGCAAGCTCCCATTCAAATTGCGGATCGTATTCACCTTGATCGATTGCTTGTTGGATGACATGTACAACGTCTTCATACCGCTCCTCATGAAACAGCAAACTCGTCTGTATAAACAACGCTTCTAAATAACCCGGATCAATATCGAGCGCTTTTTCAATGTACATTAGCGCTTCCTCTCGCTTGCCGAGTTTTAATGCAATTTTCCCAGCATATACAAGCAACTCTTTATTCCATTCATCTATTGTTAATCCTTCTTTTGCTATTTCGTAACTTTGTTGTATATCTCCTTCTTGTTCATACGATTTTGCTAAAAATAAATAAAGTGGCACGTACTCACGATCAAGCGCTTTTAACTCACTGAATTTCGCAATAGCTGTTTTATATGCTTCCGCTTGATATGCAGTAAATCCGTATTGAAATAACGTGTGGGCATCGAAACGTTCATTTAATGCTTCCTCATAATAAGATAACGATCGTTCGAATTCACCAAGTAAGCTGTATGCTTCCGCTATGCGCTGAGCAATGACAGTACCTGCGAGCGTTTTTGTTTTGTTTATGACTTGTTCATAATACGGCAAACTTTTTTGATATTGCCCGGTCGTAAAGTATAACTCTGCTAATGCAAATTGAACGAGTGGTTCGTCCGGCATTTTTTCATACGCTTTTAATAGTTTTTGTTCACTTACTTCATCTAATCCTTGCATTTGATAAAGGTCTGCCATTAACAAGCATGCGCGCACATAATATGGGTCATCTTCTTCTATGTCCATCAACAATTCGAGTGCTTCTTCTTCTTTATCCATCTCTGTATATATTTCTGCTAAAAAGAGTTGTAGTTCCCGTTCGTCTGGATAACGTGTAAGCAACATATGAACGAGCGATTCCGCCTCTTCTAACAATCCCCATGAAAATAGTTGATCGGCCAACATATATCGCTCTTCATCGTTTCCGTTTTGTTTCACCTGTTCGGCAAGTGCTAACGCGCGTTCCACATCTCCTTGTTCAACGAGTTGAACGATTTGATCTACTGTCTTCATCAATCTCACCCTCATCATTCATATCATCACGCTTTATCATACCACCGAACAAATAACCATGCAAAAAAAGAAGCTGATCCATCATAGAATCAGCTTTGCAAGGCATGCAAATGTTCAAAAAATGCCGGATATGACACCGCAATCGCTTCGGGACGTTGGAGAGTGACGTTTCCTTTTGTGATGCATGCTGCGATAGCTAACATCATACCGATGCGATGATCACCATAGCTATCAACAATGGCATCGTTCGCATAAAGCGGTGTTTTTCCATGAATAATCATTCCGTCTTCTGTCGCTTCGATGTGAGCACCAAGCTTTCGCAACTCGGACACAACTGTTGCGATGCGATCCGTTTCTTTTACTTTTAACTCGCTCGCGTCTGTAATGACTGTCGTCCCCTCTGCTTGCGTTGCTAAAAGCGCAATAATCGGAATTTCATCAATTAATCGAGGAATGATATCGCCACCAATACGCGTTGCCTTCAATGTCGATGTACGAACGGTAATATCTGCTACAGGTTCACTTTCTTCATGACGAACATTTTCAATAAAAATATTTGCCCCCATGTCTTTTAATACATCAATAATCCCTGTGCGCGTCGGATTCATTCCGACATGCTTTAATGTAATTTCACTATTTGGGACAATTGCACCAGCGACTAAAAAGAAAGCTGCAGAAGAAATATCACCTGGCACTTCTATATCAATCGCTTGAAGCGTTTGTCTTCCTGTGACGGAGACGCTTAATCCGTCGACATGCACGTCCGCTCCAAATGCTCTTAACATACGCTCAGTATGATCGCGCGAACGATGTGGTTCGGTGACTGTCGTCGTTCCTTCCGCGTGTAGCCCTGCAAGCAAAATGGCCGATTTCACTTGTGCGCTTGCAACAGGGGAATAATATGTGATTGGGTGGAGTTGTCCGCCACGAATGGCTAACGGTGTATATCGTCCTTGTTCCCTTCCATCGATGTGCGCGCCCATTTGTTTTAACGGTTTTGTGACGCGATCCATTGGTCGTTTCGCAATCGAATCATCCCCGATTAAACAAGCATGAAACGGACAAGCTGCTAAAATGCCTAACAACAAACGCGTCGTCGTTCCTGAGTTGCCAACGTTTAATATATGTGTAGGCTCCTTTAAACCGTCAATCCCTTTTCCTTCTACAATCACTTCATTCCCTTGTTGCGTAATTGCTACACCCATTTTTCGGAAACAATCGATTGTACTTAAACAATCTTCACCTGTCAAAAAATTTGTCACCCGCGTTGTCCCTTTCGCAAGCGCACCAAACATAACAGCGCGGTGAGAAATGGACTTATCTCCCGGAATAGCGATCTCTCCTCGCAATGCATGGATATTTGTTTTTAATTCCATCATTCCACCCTCTTTTACACAACGTGCGTTTCATAGTCTGTATTCGCTTCAATACAATGTTTTGCTCGTTGACGGTCATCTTCTGTTTGAAAGCTTAAACGAAGCACACCATAAATATCTTCGCGCGTTTCAATAATGCGAATGTTTGTAATGCTAATGCGTTCTTTTGCTAAATAGCCCGTAATTTCAGAAATAACCCCTGGATAGTCTGGCACATCAACATATAAATCGTAAAAAGAAGGAATCGCTCCTTTCGTTCGAACAGGCAAGCCATCACGAAACTGTTTCGCTTCATGAAAGTATTGATAAATGCGGTCGCTATCCCCATCAGCAACATATGCGCGAATTTTTTTCATTTCCTCGATCCAACGATCAAACAGCTGTAGCAACTCCTCTTTATTATGTATGAAAATATCACGCCACATTTCTGGGTTGCTTGAAGCAATGCGCGTAATATCACGAAATCCACCTGCGGCTAATCGACTCACAAGTTCATCTTCTCGCTCGTACTGCTGTGCTTGATGAACAAGGCTTGCTGCAATAATGTGCGGAAAGTGACTAATGACGCCAGCGATGCGGTCATGCTCTTTCGGTGTTAATGTAACAAAATGGGCTTTCGTTCCTTTAAGCCAATGTTTTAGTCGTATGACATCTTCTTCTTTCACATGTTCCGTTGGTGTTAAAATGTAAAAAGCATTTTCAAACAGATGCGCACGCGCAGCCGCCACTCCGCTTTTATGTGAGCCGGCCATCGGGTGTCCACCGATAAACGTCGCTCCTCTTTCTAATAACGGCAACGCTTGTTTGACAATGCGCTCTTTTGTGCTTCCAACATCTGTTATAATTACGTTTGGTCGTAACGGGAGATGAACTAAATCTCGAAGCAATTGCTCCGTTTGAACGACAGGGGCAGCAAGCACGATGACATCCGCTTCACATGCCCCATGAGCAAACGACGGTACTGCTTCATCAATGACACCGAGCGAACGCGCCAAACGCAACGATTCGTCTGATACGTCATATCCGATCATTGTCGCGTTCGGATGCGCTCGCTTTATAGCAAGCGCAATCGAACCACCAATTAAGCCAAGACCCGCAATTAAAATGTTTCCTCGCAAAACTGCCCCCTTCTTTCTTTCAACATGTTTGTTAAAACACGAATAATCGTTTCGTTTTGTTCCGGTGATCCGACTGTAATGCGCACAGCGGTCGGAAAACCGAGAGCGCATCCTGAACGAACAATGATGCCGCGTTGAAGCAAATACGTAAACACTTCGTCACCGCTAAAACCGAAATCAATTAAAATAAAATTCCCTTCCGACTTGTAGTAACGCAAGCTGTGTTCATCACAAAATGTGTAGAATTGATTTAACCCTTGTTTATTTTTTTGTGCACATTGTTCAATAAATGTTTGATCGTTTAATGCGGCCAATGCAGCGACTTGCGCCAGCCGAGATGTATTAAATGGTTCGCGCGCTGGCTCGATTGCTTGTAAAATATGCTCATGAGCAATGCCATATCCGATGCGGAGCGCTGCTAACCCATATGCTTTTGAAAACGTGCGTAAAATCATCATATTTTCATATTGTCGAAGCAAAGAAACGGTATTAGGATAATCTTCCGCTTGCACGTACTCATAATACGCTTCATCAACAACGACGAGCACATGTTTTGGTACTTTGTCTAAAAAGGCACGCAAAGAAGCGTCATTCACATACGTCCCTGTCGGGTTGTTTGGACTACAAATCCAAACGACACGTGTATCATCATCGATCGCTGCAAGCATCGCTTCTAAATGATGATGTCCGTCTTGAAGAGGAATCTCGCGCACCTCCGCACCTTCAATGATCGCATTATGGCGATATTGTGGAAATGTCGGCGTAGCCATTACTGTATTCGTCCCTTTTTGTAAAAAGGCGCGACAAACGATTTGAACAACTTCATCCGAACCATTTCCGAAAATGAGTTGCTTTTCATTGACGCCAACGTGCATTGCAAGCGCCTCTCGCAACGCTCGGCTATATCCGTCAGGATACAACGCTAAGTAATCAAGTTCTTTAATAATCGCTTGTTGAACAAGCGGCGAATATCCGTACGGATTTTCATTTGATGCAAGTTTAATGACCGTTTCTAACCGATATTCACGTTTTACTTCTTCAATCGGTTTGCCCGGTTGATACGGTTTTAGTTGGTTCAGTTGTTGTTTGACTTTCATTTTTCCCCACCCTTTTCAATGGTTCAATAAGTGAAACGACATATTGGGAAAAAGCGATAAGCGCGTTTGGGCGTGTACGGACATCGTTTAATTCATCTTGTAGCTGTTCGATTTTTTGTACAATGGCGCTGCCGATAACGACGCCATCACATACGTGTTGAAGTCGCTCCACTTGCTCAGCTGTCGAAATACCGAATCCGACGACAACAGGGACACGGCTATATAATTTCACTTGTTTCAAAAATTCGTGCAATTCCGCCGGCAACGAATCCCGAATGCCCGTTACACCTAACGATGACACGCAATATAAAAACGATTGAGCTTGCGATGCAATCATTGCGATGCGTTCATGAGACGTTGGAGCGACAAGCGAAATATAAGGAATTCCATATGTGTCACCTAATGTTCTCATATGCTCGCTTTCTTCAAACGGTAAATCTGGAATGAGTACACCGCTCGCACCGTTTTGTTGCGCTAAAGCAAAAAAGCGTTCTTCTCCTAATTGTAACACAGGATTGTAATACGTAAAGACAATAATCGGAATTTTTACACCTTTTTTTCGCATCCGTCCGACGAGTTCAAGCGCTTTTGTTAACGTCATTCCATTTTTTAGCGACCGACTCGCTGCTCGCTGAATAATTGGGCCATCTGCAAGCGGATCCGAGTACGGTACACCAACCTCTAATATCGTCGCACCCGTTTTTTCAAGAGTAATAGCTAAATCCACCGTCACGTCTTCAGATGGATCACCCGCCACGATAAATGGAATAAAATGTTTCATCCCCGCTCATCCCCTTCCAAATAGTTCATCACCGTTTGCACATCTTTATCTCCTCTTCCTGATAAACAAATGAGAATCGTTTCGTTTTTTGGACGAAGGGGGGCGATTTGAAACGCTTTGGCAAGCGCGTGCGCTGATTCGATCGCTGGAATGATTCCTTCTGTTTCTGCAGTCATTTGAACTGCTGCAATCGCTTCTTCATCTGTGACACTTTCATAGCGAACACGACCGATATGTGCTAAATATGCATGTTCTGGTCCGACACCTGGATAATCCAATCCCGCTGAAATCGAATAAGGTTCCGTAATTTGACCGTGTTCATCTTGCAATACGTATGTGAGGGAGCCATGAATGACACCTTTTGTCCCTTTTGTTATTGTTGCAGCATGCTCAGTTGTATGCACACCTTTTCCAGCAGCCTCGACACCAATACATTCGACGTCATCCTCTAAAAATGGATGAAACATGCCAATCGCATTACTTCCACCACCAACACAAGCGATGATCGTATTTGGGAGTTTTCCTTCTACTTTTAACATTTGTTCGCGCGCTTCTTCCCCGATAATACGTTGAAATTCACGCACCATCATCGGATACGGATGCGGTCCAACGACAGAGCCAATCATATAAAAATGATCGTCACAATGCTCCACCCAATAACGAATCGCTTCGTTTGTCGCATCTTTTAGTGTACGATTGCCGCTTGTTACTGGAATGACTTGTGCACCAAGCAATTTCATACGAAATACGTTTAATGCTTGTCGCTTCACATCTTCTTCACCCATAAACACTTTACATTCCATACCAAAACGAGCGGCAACAGTAGCGGCAGCTACTCCGTGTTGACCTGCACCTGTTTCAGCGATAATTTTTCGTTTTCCCATTCGTTTCGCTAACAACGCTTGCCCAATGGCGTTGTTAATTTTATGAGCACCGGTATGGTTTAAGTCTTCACGTTTAAAGTACATTTTCGCCCCGCCTAATCGTTCTGTCAAGTTTTTTGCAAATGTTAAAGCGGTCGGACGGCCCGAATATTCATACAAATGATGCATATATTCGGCATGAAACGAAGGATCAGCCAACGCTTCATGCAGTTGTTGTTCAATATCAGCTAACGGGCGCATTAATGTTTCTGGAACAAACTTTCCGCCAAACATGCCAAAGCGACCACGTTCATTTGGTAATGTTACCATTTCATCACCTTCTGTTCCATTTGTTTTATTTTTTGTTCACTTTTCTGCTCATTTTCTTCAATGCCACTACTAATATCTATACCAAACGGCTCATATGCTAACAGTTGCTCAACATTGTCCGGCGTAATACCTCCAGCGATGAAACAAGGCACACCTTGGTTATATGCTTCTTCCATATAGTGAGGAACATTGCACCAATCAAATGAGATGCCTGTTCCCCCCCACGCTCCTTTTCGTCCGCTATCAATGACAAAACCGTCTGCAATGCCCTTCCATGCGCGCATATATGTCCATGCTTTTGGGGTGTGATGAATGACTTTCCAAACGGGAAGTTGAAACGCCTCTTTTATCTCCTTCACCATCTGGACAGTTTCCATCCCATGACATTGAATAATGGATAATGGAACGTGCTCAAGAACGGAAGCAACGGAACGAATAGTTGGATGAACGAAAACCCCAACGATTTGTTTTGTTTCAAGTTGAACGACAGATAACCATCGTTTTACATCTTTCGATTCGACTTTTCGCTTACTTTCGGCAAAAACGAATCCGATATAGTCTGCTTTGCTTTTGGCAATAATTTGAACATCTTGCAACGAACGATTCCCACAATATTTTAAAACGGTCATATTTCACGCTCCCCAAACAATTCATAAACGGCTACATCGACAGCCGGCTTGCGCATAAGCGCTTCACCGACGAGCATCGCATGAGCGCCTGCTTGGCGAACGGTTTGTACGTCATCATATGTGTGAATGCCACTTTCACTAACAATAATGCATGGAGGCAAAAGCGGAACAATTTGTTTTGTCACATGAAGCGATGTGTGAAACGTTGTTAAATCGCGATTATTGATGCCGATCACTTTCGGTGTGAAACGTTTCAAAATTGTTTCTACTGTTTTTTGAGTATGCACTTCTACTAAACATTGCAATCCCATTTCGTGCGCTTCTTCATATAATTCATGCAAAAAACTCGGATCAAGTGCCTCACCAATGAGTAAAATGGCATCTGCGCCAATGCGCACACTTTCGACAAGTTGTTTACGATCAATAATAAAGTCTTTACGTAAAATTGGAATTTGCACGTGTTGTTTCACTTGTGTCACGTATGACCGGTGGCCAGCAAAATATTTTTCATCTGTTAAAACAGACACGACATCGGCACCTGCTTGCTCGTATGCGCGAGCAATATCAACGACATTCACGTGTTGTCGAATGATTCCTTTTGATGGCGACGCTTTTTTCACTTCTGCAATCAATCCTAAAACGCGACGTGGCTTCGCTAAAGCGTCGTAAAACGAACGACTCGGAAGCTGTTCATATGTCTCTGGTAATTGTAACGATAAAACTTCTTCTCTCTTTGTTTGTAAAATTGTCTCAAGCATACATAGCACCTCGCAATCGCTGTAAATATGCATAAGCACGACCGGTTTCAATCGCTCGCTTCGCCATATTCACTCCTTCTTCAATATTCGATGCAACACCAGCAACATATAAAACAACACCTGCGTTTAGTAAAACGATATTTGTCGCACTTTCATTTGCGCGTTGAGCAAACACACGTTCAATGAGTTGAGCACTTTCGTTTACGCTATGAACGCATATATGAGACAAACAACCACGCTGTAGCCCTACATCTTCTGGTGTAATGATGCGCTCAATGATATGGTCATGTTTGAGTTCAATTAATTGTGTTACCGCACTGATGCTACATTCGTCTAAACCGTCATCGCTTGTGACAAATACGGTATGTTCCGTTCCAATTCGTCGCAACGCTTCAGCCATTTTGCGCGCATCTGTTTTATCATGTACGCCAATGACTTGGCGTTTCGGTTGAGCTGGATTGACGAGCGGACCGAGCAAATTGAATACTGTTCGCATTTTTAAACTTTGACGAACAGGGGCAACATGCTTCATTGCCTCATGATAAAATGGAGCAAATAAAAAAACGAGCCGATGTGTACGTAACGCTTGTTTTGCTTCTTCTTCCGTTTTCGGCATTGGGATTAGGAAATGCTCAATGACATTCGCGCTTCCACTTGTCGACGACACCGCACGATTGCCGTGCTTTGCGACTGCAACATCGAGCGAAGCCACAAGCAAAGCGACGGCTGTCGAAATGTTAAATGTCCCTTTTCCATCTCCACCTGTTCCACACGTATCAATCACTGGTTCGTCGAAAGAAACCGTTCGCATACGTTCACGCATGGCCCGAATAAAGCCAACAAGCTCATCAACCGTTTCACCACGAAACCGCAACAAAACTAAAAAAGCAGCTACTTGTCTTTCATCCACTTCCCCGCTCATCATCGCATGCATCGCTTCATACGCTTCTTGTTCCGTCAACGTTTGTTGTCCAGCACATTTATGCAAAAACCGTTCAAACATGTCGCTTCCCCCTTTGAAATACGTGCTCTGCAAGCTGAATGGCATGAATTAAAGCGCTCGCTTTATTTCGTGTTTCTTTCCATTCCAATGCAGGCAATGAATCCGCAACGATTCCCGCCCCTGCTTGTACGTATGCTACATTATTTTTTAATACAGCTGTGCGAATAGCTATACACGAGTCAATATTCCCGTCAAAACCAATATAGGCAACCGTACCTGCATATACGTTGCGTGCTGTCGGCTCTAGCTCTTGAATAATTTGCATTGCCCGAATTTTCGGTGCTCCGCTCACCGTTCCTGCAGGAAAAGCTGCGATAAGGGCATCAAGCGGATGAACGTCATCACGGAGCGTTCCCGTTACTTTTGAGATTAAATGCATGACGTGTGAAAACTTCCCGATTTGCATAAATTGTGGCGTACGCACCGTCCCATACATAGCAACGCGACCGACGTCGTTGCGTGCTAAATCGACAAGCATATAATGTTCCGCTCGCTCTTTCGGGTCATGAAGCAACTCGTTCATGAGCGCAACATCTTCTTGTTCATTTTTACCGCGGCGACGCGTTCCTGCGATCGGATCAATTTCAAGCTCCCTGTTTCGTACTTGAATGAGCTTCTCTGGGGAGCTACCGACGATGTGTTCTTCACCAATTTTTAAATAAAATAAGTATGGTGACGGATTTAATAAACGTAATAAACGATATAGCTCAAGTCCATCAATGGAAGTTTCAATCTCAAATCGTTGCGACAACACCGTTTGAAACACATCTCCGCTGGCAATGTACGATTGAATGTTTTCAACAGCTTCATAAAACATGTCGCGATCCATATTCGAACGAACTCGGTCAAATGAAACACATATATTTCGGTCGAACATCATATGTGCTTGTTCATCGTAGCCTTGAACCATTTGACGTGCTAGCTCATCGATTCTTCGGCAAGCTGCTTCATATTTTTCTACTTGTTTTGCTTCATCATCTGTTTCCGTTAAACGAACATAATGAATAAGTAATAGCTCTTTCTTTATATGATCAAAGGCAAAAAGTGTTTCACAAACGACAAAATGGACGATTTTCATTTGTAAGTCGTTATGTGGATGATATGGAACTTTCTCAATAGAAGAAATAAAATCGTAACTCATATAACCGACAGCCCCCCCACGAAATGGGACGTCTAATGATAACAGTTGAACGTTTAAATGATGTTGCATCGTCGCAAACGCTTCTTGGATTGTCGCCGTACACGCGAGCACTTGTTGCTGTTCTTTCACAAAAAATTGTTTGCCATCGTCGCTTTCAATCGACATAAATGGGCGAATACCGATGAATGAATAGCGCGACCAAGGGGACATGTCGTCTTTGCTTTCAAGCAAAAACGCTGCTTCATCACGTAACGCCATAAATAGTTGAATGGGTTGAAACGTATCTGCAAAAAAACGGCGCACAATCGGAATTGTTCGAAACCGGGAAGCTGTTTGTAAAAATGTAGCTATATTCATGATCGTTCTCCTTTCTCGGAGAATGAACATGAGGGGAAACAAAGAGGAGAGTAAAAAAGCCTAAAGACGAGCAGTCTTTAGGCGTACGTATCCTAATGATCCTCTGCTCCGCTCTCACTCATTCTCTACTCAACTCTTACTCTACTCAGCTAACTTACAAACCATCATATTATATATCTGACTTTTTTGTCAACTTTAAATCTGGGCGAAGTTGGATGGCATCACGTAAATACACGTGATGCATATCTTGTTGCGTTCGATTTGTATGTACGGTCATCATGACGCGAATACATTTTGGTAACGCTTGTGGAACGTTGATTTCACGCATACACATGACAGGTACGTACGTCCAACCATCTAAATGACGCAACGCTTTCGCTGGAAACGTAGCGTTTAAATCATCGGTCATCGAAATGAGCACGGATACGACATCTTCTGCGTGCACATCGTTTTGACGAATCATTTCCGTTAACAATCGTTTCGTTTCGTCTATAATTTCTCGTTCATCGTTATCGCTCACAGTCGTTGCCCCGCGAATCGCTCGAATCACTCCTCTTCCCTCCTTCTTCGGCAAACGCGTATAACCATCTCAATAATTGCTCATCGTCTATACGCTCTACACATACCGTTCCAATCTCTTTCATTAACACCATACGCACCGTTTGATCTTTCGCTTTCTTATCTTTTTTCATTTTTTCGAGCAACCGTTCAGGCGATACGTGCGATGGAAGGGATGTTGGAAACCCGTAATGTTTAAATAGCGTTCGAAAAGATGAATAAAAAAGCGGTTGTTTGTAAAAATGTTCGCTTACAAAAATGGCAAATAGCATACCAAGAGCAACCGCATCGCCATGCGTCATCACCCCATAGCCGAGTTCGCTCTCTAGCGCATGACCGAGCGTATGACCGAAGTTTAAATGAGCACGAACACCGTGCTCTTTTTCATCTTTGGCGACAATGGCCGCTTTAATTTCAATTCCTTTTTGAATCGCGTATTGCAAACGATCACCATGCAAATCATCGAGATTTTGCACATTGGCCTGTAACCAACCGAAAAAAACACGATCATAAATTAAAGAGTGTTTAATAATTTCCGCAAAACCTGACCGCATTTCCTGTTCTGGAAGCGTATGAAGCAAAGAAATATCGTAAAAAACGAGTTCAGGCTGATAAAAAGCGCCAATCATATTTTTTCCGAGCGGATGGTTAATAGCCGTTTTCCCACCAACAGCACTGTCATGCGCTAGTAACGTCGTCGGCACTTGAACGAATCGAATGCCACGCATATATGTCGCTGCGACAAAACCTGCTAGATCTCCAACGACCCCTCCGCCAAGCGCAATGATTAATGAATCACGATCGAGACGGTTTGTTAACGCTGCTGTATGACACGCGTAAAACTGTTCAAATGACTTCGCTTCTTCTCCACTTGGAATAATATGCGTATACACACGGTCATATGTTTGTCGAAGAGCTTGTTGCACATCGGCTAAGTAAAGCGAAGCGACTGTTTCATCTGTAATGATAAGGACAGCTGTCACATGTGGACAAATACGATCAATCATGCGATCTATCATATGCAATAATTCATTCCCAATGACAACTTCATATTGTTTCGACGACGTAGCGATGTGAATGCGTTTCATCATTAAAACTCCTTTGCGTACCGGCGCATGTTTTCCACATTCTCTATAATGAGATCGATGCGATCTTGTCCAAATTGTTCGACAATGGCATTTGCAACTTCCCATGCTACAACGGCTTCCGCAACAACGCTTGCCGCTGGAACTGCGCAACTATCTGAACGTTCAATGCTTGCTGCAAACGGTTCTTTCGTTTCAATATCGACACTCATGAGCGGTTTATATAATGTCGGAATCGGCTTCATGACTCCGCGAACAACGATCGGCATGCCCGTCGTCATCCCGCCTTCAAATCCGCCAAGTCGGTTCGTTTTGCGCGTATATCCCGTTTCTTTGCTCCATATAATTTCATCGTGCACTTCGCTGCCAAAGCGACGTGCAGCTTCAAATCCGATACCAAACTCAACGCCTTTAAAGGCATTGATGCTAACAATCGCAGCAGCAATTTTTGCATCTAACTTCCGATCATAATGAACATAGCTCCCTACGCCAACCGGAACACCTTCAACAATGACTTCAACAATTCCACCAATCGAGTCGCCTTTTTCTTTCGCTTCATCAATTGCGGCCATCATCTTTTTTTCCGCTTCCGCATCAAAACAACGAACAGGAGATTGTTCTGTCACTCGTTGCAACTCCTCAAGCGATGTATACGCGGTATGTTCCGCCTTTACTCCTCCAATTTCAACGACGTGGCTTGCGATGCGAATACCTAATTCCGATAAAATGCGCTTCGCTACCGCTCCAGCTGCTACGCGCACCGTTGTTTCACGCGCCGAAGAACGCTCTAATACGTTGCGCATATCACGATGACCATACTTGATCGCCCCGTTTAAGTCAGCGTGTCCTGGACGTGGGCGCGTCACTTTTCGTTTCACTTCTTCTGTATCACTAGCGAGCGGTTCGATCCCCATAATGTTCGTCCAATGTTTCCAGTCGCGATTTTCAACAACGAGTGTAATCGGGGAACCGAGTGTTTTCCCGTGACGAACACCGCTTAAAATCTTTACTTCGTCTTTTTCAATTTGCATGCGTCGCCCACGACCATATCCTTTTTGCCGACGAGCTAACTCTTCGTTAATATGCTCCGCCAAAAGCGTCAATCCGGCCGGGACACCTTCAATAATTGTTGTTAATTGTGGACCGTGAGATTCACCAGCTGTTAAGTATCGCAATTCCCTCTCTCCCTTCATCTCTTTAAAGCGATTATGTATGAATATAGCACATTTTTTCTACGGACGTAACCCCTTAATTGCACAGAAAGCGACCTGGCTCGGCCGCAACTACATTTTTCGGTAAAAAAACGTATCTTCCACTTCAAAACCGTATGCAGTCGGATTAAAAATTTGTTCCGTGCTACCGACGAAAAATATTCCTCCAGGTCGAAGAGCGCGATTAAATTTTAAGTACAACTCATGTTTTGCTTCTTCTGTGAAATAAATAAGCACGTTGCGACAAACAATTAAGTCGAAGTTTGTATCAAACGGATCGGCAAGCAAATTATGCTTTTTAAACGTGACCGTTCGTTTAATATCATCGATAATTTTATAGTGAGCCCCTTCTTTAACAAAAAATTTTTTCTTCACATCTTCTGGCACTTCTTGAAGAGAACGTTCCATATAAATGCCAAGCTTCGCGCGAGCCATGGCGTTATCATCAATGTCTGTCGCTAATACACTCACTTGCGATAATGGCATAAATTTAGACAAAATAATTGCTAACGTATATGGCTCTTCCCCAGTTGAGCAAGCGGCACTCCAAACTTTTAATCGTTTATTTTTTTCAAGAAGTTTCGGAATAATTTTTTTCTCTAGCACTTCCCATCGTTTTGCATTTCGGAAAAATTCAGATACGTTAATCGTCATGCGATCTAAAAACTCATGAAACAACGCTTGATCATGATTCATTGCCCGAAAAAATTCATCAAAATTTTTAAATCCTTTCTTTTCATAAAGAGAAGTTAAGCGCCGTTTCATTTGCGCTTCTTTATATAACGCTAAATCAATACCTGTTTTTCGTTTCACGTTTGCAATAAATTGTTGATAATCACTCATTCTAAAAACTCCTCTTCCTTTTCTTTCATACATACAGTATAACGAAAATGTGAAAAAACAGGAATAAAAAAATAAAGATAGGCATGCGCCTACCTTTTTAGTATATCCACTCGTTCATTAGCTTGTTGTAAGAAACGAGTTCTTCTTCTTTGAAAAATAGTTGAATTTCGCGCGCAGCGCTCTCTTTGGAGTCAGAGCCGTGAATGATATTTTTTCCGACAGTTAAGCCGAAATCACCGCGAATAGTGCCTGGTAACGCTTCTTGTGGGTTTGTTTTTCCCATCATTTGACGAGCTGTTGCGATGACGTTCTCGCCTTCCCATACCATCGCAAATACTGGACCGGACGTAATAAATTCAACGAGCTCACCGAAAAACGGACGCTCTTTATGTTCTGCATAATGTTGTTCAGCAAGTTCACGCGATACTTGCATCAACTTTGCTCCGACAAGCTGAAAACCTTTGCGCTCAAAGCGAGCAACGATGTCACCAATGACACCACGCTGTACCCCATCTGGTTTGACCATTAGAAATGTTCTTTCCATGACGAATTCTCCACCCCTGATACGTTATGTATTGGAAATGATTCCTTTGCAATTATATCATCTTACATATAAATTAGCAATATTCGCCATGAAAACGATTTAATTTTTTCTTTTAGTACTTCCGTTTCCCGATATATTTTGCAATATTGTAAAAGGCTGTCCAGGCACGGTTGCGTGGCAACTTTTGTAATGTATCAAGCGCTTTTTGTAGATAGCGATCCCCAAGCTCATATGACTTTTCGATCGCATTTGTTTGCTTAATGCGATCAATGACATTCGCCATTTCACGACTTGTCGTATGTTCGTTTACTTTCATAATTTGTTCCTTTAACGTTCGTTCTTTCATAGCATACAGAACAGGAAGTGTCACGTTTCCTTGCGATAAATCACTTCCTGCTGGCTTACCGAGTTGCTTTTCCGTCCCAATAAAATCGAGAATATCGTCTGTAATTTGAAACGACATACCGACGTAATAACCGAACCAATACAATTTTTTATGGACAGCTTCCGGCGCTCCTGCTACGACCGCACCGAGTTGACAACTTGCTGCAATGAGTAACGCCGTTTTTCTCTTAATTCGTTGCAAATAGCGACGTAAATTTTGATCAAATCGATATTTGTCACTAATTTGCTCAATTTCTCCTCGACATACTTCAACAATGGTGTTTGCTAAAATATGATGAGCGACGGGATCATCGATTTCACACATTTGCTCGAGCGCTCGGGCAAACAAGTAGTCACCAACGTACATGGCAAATCGATCGCCCCATTTCGCTTGAATCGTTTCCTTTCCACGTCGCAACATCGCCCCATCAATCACATCATCATGGACAAGAGAAGCCATATGAATGAGCTCCAGAGCCACAGCTACCCGCTTCATCTTCTCAAAATGATACGTACCAAATTGTCCGCCAAGCAAAACAAACACTGGACGAATGCGCTTTCCGCCCGCCTCAAGCAAATGTAACGATGCTTCATTGACGAGCGGATCGGACGTTTGCACCGTTATTTTCAATTGTTCTTCAATTCGGTTTAAATCTCCATTTAAAAACGAATACATCGCTTTTAGCTTCATCACTATTCACCTTAACATCTATCAGGTTTATGTCCGAGATGCATCGCCGCCACTCCGAACGTATACGGTTTCACTTGTACGTCCACGAAACCGGCTTGACGAAACATATTCGCTAACTCATCCATTCCCGGAAATTCACGTGCTGACTCTTGTAACCACGAGTATTCTTCATAACTTTTCGCAAAAATTTTCCCAAAAAAGGGCATGATATAGCGAAAATAGACATAGTACAGTTGCCGAAAACCGATAAGCGTTGGCTGTGACGTTTCTAGACAAACGACTTTTCCGCCTGGCTTTGCTACACGATACATTTCTTTTAATACCGTCATATAATCAGGAACGTTACGCAATCCGAAACCGATAGTAACATAGTCGAACGTATCGTCAGGAAACGGTAAACTCATCGCATTGCCATGGACAAGCGTAACATGTTGAAAACCACGCTCTTTTACTTTTTCTTCTCCTACTTTTAACATATTGCGACTAAAATCAAGCCCATACACTTCACCGCTAGGTCCAACGGCTTCGGCTAACGCGATTGTCCAATCTGCCGTCCCGCAACATACATCGAGCGCTTTCGCTCCCTTTTGTACATTCATTCGTTTCATCGTATCTTTTCGCCATGCGACATGACGTTTAAAACTAATAACTGAATTCATCCGATCATAATGGTCAGAAATTTTTTCAAACACGCGATGCACACGTTCTTCTTTCGATTGTTGCATAAAATCCCCTTCTTTCAACTAAAATCAAGCGAGGAGATGAGAGAATCGCTCTTTTACTTCTTCGTGCACATGAAACGGGGGAAGATCTTGTAATTTTCGTTGACAGTGATCGATATAACCCATCAACGCTGTCGATTTCGCTCCATCACGCCGAACACGTTTTAGCGCGAATAAGTAATACGCTAACTCTCCCCACTCATGGGCATGCACATGTTCTGCAAGCTGACGAAGCAAGGCGGATTCAATAACAGCGATGCAATGAAAGCGTTCAAGATCATCCGACGACAGTTGCTGCAGGTGAATTTTTTGTATGTTGATCTCTTTAATCGCTTCAGCAAAGCGACGAATGAGTGAAATGTCGTGTCGTCGCGCTAAAAAGTCGTAGTACAATCCACTATATAAATCTCCGGCAAGCACAGTTAATTGCTTTTGTTGCATCATTTGTTGCTCATCTACTTCGTCATGGGTGTCAAGGGCGAGTTGAATTAACATCATGGCAAACACGTAATCGAGCGCGATGCTTTCTTCCACCTGAGCCGAACGTAACATAGAAAGAGCAAACGATACGCGATCTTCGTCTATGATGCGTGGTTGTATATAACGATCTACGTACGAATGGGCAATTGCGCGTTGAATGCGCATTTGTACTTGTTCGATTTGCTGTTGCATATCCATGACTTATCACCCTTGCTTCCCAAAAACTCAAACTTTATTATATCACAAACCGTCTTCACGTTAACGATGATTTTTCGCATCAGACTGGATTTCGCCATGTTGCGTTTGAATAAGTGCTTTTCCACGTACTTTAATCGCTGATGTATGCTCTGTAAATTGCGCAATTAGTACTTCCCCTTGATCGAGCTTTTCAGAATGATGAAAACGCGTATCCGAACCACGCGTTAACCCGATGACATTCACTCCGTCTTCTAACGCTTTAATCACAACATAATCACCTTGCATCATAATGCCCCCTTCTATTTAATGAGTGCTAATATTTCCGCACGAGCTTTGTCATCTGTTGCCAGCGTTCCACGTACTGCCGTTGTAACTGTTTTAGCCCCTGGTTTTTTCACTCCACGCATCGTCATGCACATATGTTCAGCTTCGACAACAACCATCACTCCATGCGGTTCGAGCGTCTCCATAATGGCGTCAGCTACGGTTGCCGTAATTCGCTCTTGTAACTGCGGACGTCGCGCGACTGTTTCAACCGTTCTTGCTAGTTTGCTTAACCCTGTCACTTTGCCGCCGCGTGGAATGTATGCGACATGAGCAACACCGAAAAATGGAACGAGATGATGTTCACACATTGAATAAAACGGAATGTCTTTGACGAGGACAAGTTCTTCATGATCTTCACTAAATACCGTTTGCAAGTGTATTTTCGGATCTTCGTTTAAACCTGAAAACACTTCTGCATACATTTTTGCTACCCGCTTCGGCGTATCAAGCAAACCTTCACGATTTGGATCTTCGCCAATAGCTTCTAAAATTAAGCGGACTGCCTGTTCGATTTGTTCTACATTCATTTGTTGCATCCTCCTAGCATTCAACCTCACGTAATCCGATTCTAGCACATAAAGATGAAAAAAGGCAAAAAAGAAGAGGTAGCTCGCAACCGGCTACCTCTTTGGCTGTATGTAATTTCTTACTTTACAGCATCTTTTAACGCTTTCCCAGGTTTGAAAGCAGGAACTTTGCTTGCAGCAATTTCGATTTCTTCTCCTGTTTGTGGGTTGCGTCCTTTGCGCGCCGCACGCTCACGCACTTCGAAGTTACCAAAACCGATTAATTGCACTTTATCACCGTTTTTAAGCGCTTCTGTAATCGCGTCAAAAACCGCATCAACTGCTTTTGATGCATCTTTTTTAGAAAGACCGCTTGCTTCAGCTACCGCGTTGATTAATTCCGTTTTGTTCATGCCATTCACCTCCTCCCAAAGCGTATGTATTATACATTACTTTCAGTTGTTTACACTTTCTATTGTTTCTATACATTAACATGCCTTATATTAACTGATTCTTGCTCATAATTCAACATTTTTTCAGCAAAATCATGCAATTTGCCTATTATTCTCCAACGAGCCTAACATTTTCTGAATAAAGATTATCATATCGCTCTTTTTCACTGCAAGAAAAAATTTTCGTTTCAAAGCAAAAAAGACCCCAAATGGAGTCTTTTTATAATATAATGGCAATCAGTCCACCAGATCCTTCGTTAATGATGCGCTCTAACGTTTCTTTTAATTTATAACGGGCATTTTCAGGCATAAGTGCTAGCTTCGCTTGAATGCCTTCGCGAACAATGGAACTGAGGGAACGGCCAAAAATATCAGAGTTCCAAATAGACAGCGGGTCATCCTCAAAATCTTGCATCAAGTAACGGACGAGCTCTTCACTTTGTTTTTCTGTTCCAATGATCGGCGCAAACTCCGATTCGACATCGACTTTAATCATATGAATGGATGGTGCGACGGCTTTTAGTCGAACCCCAAAACGAGAGCCTTGGCGAATAATTTCTGGTTCATCTAAGCTCATATCAGAAAGTGATGGAGCAGCGATGCCATAACCTGTTTGCTTCACCATGCGAAGCGCATCAGCGATTTGATCGTATTCTGCTTTCGCATAAGCAAAATCTTGCATCAATTGCAATAAATGATCTTTTCCGCGAATTTCAACGCCGACAACTTCTTTTAAAATTTGGTCGTACAATTCATCCGGCGCATATAAATCAATTTCTGCAATGCCTTGCCCCATTTCAATACCAGCTAAACGCGCTTCGTCAATAAAATCATATTCGCCAAATTGTTGTACGACACGATCGACATCGCGTAATCGCTTAATATCTTTTACTGTATCGCGCACTGCATCTTGATAACTTTCACGCAACCAATGATTTTCACGCAACACCATAACCCAGTTTGGTAAATTGACGTTCACCTCTAATACTGGAAACTCATATAATGCCTCACGGAGCACTTGATATACATCTGTTTCGCGCATTCCCTCTACACTTAATGCTAACACCGGAATATCGTATTTTTCGCTTAATTGTTGCTTTAACATTTCTGTTTCTGGATGTTGCGGACGTACTGTATTAATAATCATAATAAACGGCTTACCTACTTCTTTTAATTCGTTGACGACACGTTCTTCCGCTTCGATATAATTTTCGCGCGGAATTTCTCCAATCGAACCATCTGTTGTAATGACCACACCGATCGTTGAATGCTCTTGAATGACTTTTCTTGTGCCAATTTCGGCCGCTTCCTGAAACGGAATCGGCTCTTCATACCACGGTGTGTGAATCATACGTGGTCCGTTTTCGTCTTCAAAACCTTTTGCCCCTTGCACTGTATAACCGACACAATCTACAAGACGAATGTTCACTTCAAGTCCATCGTCTACTTTCACTTTTACCGCTTGATTCGGAACAAACTTCGGCTCTGTCGTCATAATCGTTTTTCCAGCTGCACTTTGTGGCAGTTCGTCTTGTGCCCGAGCTTTATCTGCTTCGTTTTGAATATTCGGAATGACAACAAGTTCCATAAACTTTTTAATAAATGTCGATTTGCCTGTTCGAACGGCACCGACAACCCCTAAATAAATATCTCCGCCTGTTCGTTCAGCAATATCTTTAAAAAGATCGACCTTTTCCAACTGCCTTCCCTCCCTTATATTTAAAACATATGAGGACACTATATGCATATGTTGTTGTCCTATTTGTTTATGACTAAAAAAATCCCTTCTCTAAAATGTATTTGTTTAGAGAAGGGATCATGACTTATTTCACAAGAAAAATTGGCTCTTTTTTCTTTTCATCAATCGTATAAGGGAGGGAATAAGCAGGCACAAAAAGCGAATGTTTGACAAGCAAGTCGCGAATATCATCCCCATATCGATAATGATGCGTCTCTGTTTGCAGTTTCTCGTATAAATCTATACGGTAATCAATATAAATTTCTCCTTGACCGTCAATGATGAGCGGGAGATTCTTCCCTGAGTATGGACTAACGACATGGGGAGGTGCATCTAAATGAAGCTTCTTGTAATCGAGCGTAAATACACCTTTTGCCAAAACGTCTTTAAACGGTGGGTAACCATGAGCGTCTTGATACATACGAATACGTAATTTTAAATCACGAATCGCCTCTGCAGCACGTAAATCGAGCAATTTCACTGTCGGATTTGTCTCGACATCAACGAGAACATATTGATATACACCGCCGCTTTCAAACGCATTTCCTGGCGGTTCCGCCATATATCGTGGCACAAGCATGTTGAAGTCGATCGGATATTTTTGATAAATTGGCGTAGACATATCACGTGTTTTAATTGGTAGTAATCCACCTGTCGCTTGTCGATATTCATTTACTGCTTGTTGCACACGCTCAACTTGCTCTTTATACGGAATTTGGTTTTGTGCTAATCGCTCTTGGGGATACAAACATCCAGATAACATGATCGATACGACAACGACCATTGCAGAAAATAGCCACTTTTTCATCATTCATCCATCCTTTTATTCTTGCACTGGTCCGCTAAATACGACGAATACAATAATGAGACCAGCGATAATCATACTTATGTATGCAATTGTCGCTAAAACGATTTTGATGACCTTATTTTTCACTTTATATCGGCTAAAATAAATCGAAAATACAGAGACAAACATTAGTCCGATTCCTGTTAATGAAATCCACATTTTTAAAAGACCCGGCGTCATCTCTCTCCCTCACTTTCTGTTAATGACTACATAAAAAAGCTGAAGTAAAGCGGGGCTTCTTTACTTCAGACGATGACTAAACATGCACCATCCATTCAAGTCTGAGAATGTTTTCATAGCATTGTATGCAACATAAATAACAAAGCGCTCTTCACATGCCTATTTCCAAGAAAATTATAGCGAAATGTTTGCTAAATCTTCAAGTTCTGATGTTTTTCCACGCGCCATCAACGAATCTACCGCACTTTTCACATCTTTTCCGTTAAACAATACATCATAAAGTGCATTTGTAATCGGCATATCGACATTCATTTTTTTCGCTAACTGATAGGCAGCTTTTGTCGTTCGCACACCTTCGACAACCATTCCCATATTTGCTAGCACATCATCAAGCGCATATCCTTTCCCAAGCATATTTCCCGCGCGCCAGTTGCGCGAATGGACGCTTGTACATGTCACAATCAAATCACCGATTCCTGTCAATCCTGCAAACGTAAGCGGGTTGGCACCAAGTCGACTACCGAGGCGAGCCATTTCTGCAAGCCCGCGCGTCATTAATGCAGCTTTTGCATTATCCCCGTAACCGAGTCCGTCGGTAATTCCTGCTGCTAATGCAATAATGTTTTTTAATGCCCCGCCAATTTCTACTCCGATTAAATCTGGGTTTGTATATACGCGAAAATATTGGTGATTCATAAATAAATCTTGAATGCGCTCCGCTGCATCCATATTTTTCGATGATACGGTCACCGTTGTCGGATGACGTAAACTCACTTCCTCGGCGTGACTTGGACCTGATAAAACGACAACATCTTGCAACCGTTCTCCCATTTCTTCTTCAATAATTTCTGAAATACGTTTATTTGTATCTGGTTCAATACCTTTGCTAACTGAAACGACCGTAATCGGCTGTTCTTTACACGCGCGAACACGCTGTAATACATCGCGAATCGCTTTCGTTGGAACGGCTAATACGACCGTTTCAACCCCTTCAAGCGCTTTGGCAAGATCTACATAGCCAACAATCGCTTCAGGAAGATGAATATTCGGCAAATATTTTTCATTCGTATGTTTTTCGTTAATTTCATCGATTTGTTCTTGACGCTGTCCCCAAAGTCGAACGTCGTGTCCATTATCAGCAAGAACGATCGCCAAAGCTGTACCCCAACTACCTGCACCTAATACTGCAACCATCTGATCACCCCTTTAATTTCGCGGACGTGCAATGATTTTAATCGGCGTTCCTTCAAATCCGAACGTATCGCGAATCCGATTTTCCAAAAAGCGCTCGTACGAAAAATGCATTAATTCCGGATCGTTCACAAATACAACAAACGTCGGTGGTTTCACTGCTACTTGTGTCATGTAATAAATTTTTAATCGTTGACCGTTATGTGTCGGTGTCGGATTCATTGCAATGGCATCCATTAACACTTCATTCAATACGTTCGTTTGGACGCGCATCGCGTGATTTTCGCTGACCATTTGAATAACTGGTAGCAACTTGTGCAATCGCTGTTTCGTTTTTGCAGAAACGAATACAATTGGAGCATAATCAAGAAATTGAAAATGATCACGAATTTTTTTCTCAAACTCATTCATCGTCTTTTCATCTTTTTCGATCGCATCCCATTTGTTTACAACGATAACGACACCACGGCCGGCTTCATGTGCATATCCAGCGATTTTCTTATCTTGTTCAATAATGCCTTCTTCTGCGTTAATGACGACAAGCACAACATCAGAACGCTCAATCGCTTTTAGCGCTCGTAGTACACTATATTTTTCGGTACTTTCATACACTTTTCCTCTTTTGCGCATTCCTGCTGTATCAATAATGACATATTCTTGTCCGTCTCGCTTAAACGTTGTGTCAATTGCATCGCGTGTCGTTCCTGCTATATCGCTAACAATGACCCGTTCTTCTCCTAAAATCGCGTTAACAAGGGATGATTTCCCAACATTCGGGCGACCGATTAAACAAAACTTAATGACATCCGCATCGTATTCTTTCGTTTCACGTTTAGGAAAATGTGCAACGACTGCATCTAACAAATCTCCGATTCCTAATCCATGCGTACCAGAGATCGGAATCGGCTCTCCGAATCCGAGCGTATAAAAATCGTAAATGTTTTCACGCATATCTGGATTGTCAATTTTGTTTACAGCTAAGACAACTGGTTTATTAGAACGGTATAAAATTTTCGCTACTTCTTCGTCCGCTGCTGTGACACCGTCACGACCATTCGTCATAAAAATAATGACGTCCGCCTCATCAATTGCAATTTCAGCTTGTTGACGAATTTGCGTTAATAAAGGTTCATCACCAATGTCAATTCCACCGGTATCAATAATGTTAAACGTTGTGTTTAACCATTCTGCGCTACTATAAATCCGGTCACGTGTCACTCCCGGCACATCTTCTACAATCGAAATACGTTCCCCAACAATACGATTAAAAATCGTCGATTTCCCGACATTTGGGCGACCAACGATCGCTACAACTGGTTTCGACATATTCTCACACTCCTTCACTAAAATTCGAAACCCGAACAAAAAAGAAGCCCTTCCACTGAAGGGGCTAGCTTTCCCATTTTATCAAAAAAATCAATGTTTCACAATAATGAGCAAATCGTCGCTTAATGCGTGAGCAATGCCATCTAAAATCGCCTCTAAATTGGCTGCAATGCGTTGCATTTCTTCATCATTTTCACAAACGAACGTCATCCCGCCAGCCACTTTATGCGGTGACGTCGTAATGACAGCTAAAATCATTTTTTCTACAGTCATCTTAACACCTTCCCTGCCTGATTCGTTTCGGATTTCGTTGGCATACGAATCGCATTTTCTAACGTCGGTACGTTACGAATGATCGCTTTAGCTTTTTCCACATCTTTTTCTTGCGGTAAAATGAAAATGCCAACTCGACCATCATCCAAATCGCGCTTAGCAAGTGGCACAAGCGCTGGTGTGCCGGAATCGCGATACACACCTAATGCCGTTGAAATATCATGTAAAATCGCTTGGCGTTGCCCGAGATTTGCGATAGTTGAGCGAGCGTTAAAGTTTTTCGGTTTTAAAATAAATCCCATGCCATATCGTAAAATTTCTTCGCGCCGTGCTTCTAAACCGATATTCATAATATAAATATTGTCCACATACAATCCGGCTCCTTTAAAATGCGGCTTCACGTACTCCACTTCGACAATGTCACCGAGTCGGCTACCAGACATTAGTTTGCGTGCAACGATAAATGAAATGACAGCCCCAACAAGCCCCAGCCATACGTTCCAAACTAGATAGGCGAACGTGCTTAAAAATGACGCAAAAATAACTAAATAGTTTCTCCCTTCAAAA
The DNA here is from genome assembly GCF_051200995.1 of Anoxybacillus eryuanensis. Classification (NCBI taxonomy): domain Bacteria; kingdom Bacillati; phylum Bacillota; class Bacilli; order Caryophanales; family Anoxybacillaceae; genus Anoxybacillus; species Anoxybacillus eryuanensis. The sequence goes on from NZ_JBPODS010000002.1 coordinate 297,824, forward strand.
ACGATCGCAATTCCTTCAATATACGTCTTACCACGCGGGACGAGCTCATATTGATCAAGCTCATTTAACGTATTTCGTTCCATGTTGCGCACGTCGCGAAATTGAGAGGCAGCTAATGCTAAAAATGTGATGGCTGCAAACTCTTTTTCCATAATGGCTGGCACCGCAATCGTTCCAAGCCCAGCTGCAATAAACCCTAAAGCAATATGAATAATTTTCCCGTGTAAATACGTCGGATATTGACGATAGTCTGTTTTTAATAAATACAGTCTCGTTAATACACCAATGGTTACGCCAAATAAAATCGGATACGTATATTCGTTCACGTCTTAACCTCCTTTGCCCGCTTTTGAAATCGTCCATCAACATACATTGGTAATTGCTCAATCCATTTCCATAAAAATAAACATGCTGTTGCTAACGCCCAGCCATCCAAAAAAGAAAGGGAACCGATCAAATAAGGAAAAGAAAATTGCTTTAACACAAATGCATATAAGAAATCACCTTGACAACATCCGACCGTCAACACAAGTAAGCGATCATAAAATGAGCGATATAAGGCAAACGATGCAAACAAAAGTGCGAAAGCTAACAACCATGTCGCTTCAATAAACACCCAAACCGGATCGAACAATAATAAAAAATGAAATGCGGCATACAACATGGTCAAACTTGCGCTTGCGAATGCAAAATAAATAAATGATCTCCCTGTTTTTTTCATGACAAAAGAGTAACTAACGATCAACATCAAGATGTATGCAAGCGACATGTGGAACGAATAAATAGTTACATCATACGCAGACAACGTAATTAGTAATAAAATATATACGCAAATAAGCAGGCGGACACGATTTTTTGGGGCAAAAAATGTGTAAACAATCCATAAAAACCAGGAAACCCAATAAAAATAACCTCCTTCCACCGTCACACCTCCACTTTCCATTATGTCTTATTTTTAAAAATTTAATCTTTGCATGTAAAAAAAGAGAACGGACAAAATAAAAAACGAGGAGGGATATAGATGGGGAAAGATCGCCAAGAGAAGAAGTTAAAGCAATCACATCGCGTTGAATCGGATCGTGATCCAGCGAAAAATTTTAAAGGCAGCACAAAAATAGAAAAATAACGATCTACACAAAAAGGTGCCCCGGCTTTTTTCGGGACACCTTTTTTATGAGCGCTGACTATAACGCGTCGTGTCGACGCCGCGTTCGCGCAACCAATGATGCGTTTTTCCCGTAATAACGAGAGGCGCTTTTTGTAAGTCTGCAATCGTTTCTGTACCAAGTGCGGTCATGATGAGCGTTAAGTCTTCATGCAGGCGATGAATTTCTGCCATTAACGCCTCTACGCCTTGCTCGATTAACATACGCAACATATAACCCGCCATGCCTACCGCAGAAGCACCGAGCGCAATACATTTGGCCACATCGAGTGCATGTTGTACTCCTCCGCTCCCAATAATGCTTATACGTTGAATTTCGGACGCCACTTCCGCAATCGATGCTGTCGTCGTTATTCCCCATTCATTAAAATACGAAAGTTGATTTTCACGCCGTTTATTTTCAATTTGTGCAAAATTTGTTCCTCCGAAGCCTCCGACGTCAACGGCACATACACCTACATTTTCTAACTTTCGTGCCGTCTCTTTGCTCATTCCAAACCCGACTTCTTTGACGATCACAGGCACATCGACAGCAGAGGCAATTTGTTCAATGCGTGAAAGCGCCCCACAAAAATTACGATCTCCTTCCGGCATGACTAACTCTTGAACGACGTTTAAATGAATTTGAAGTGCGTTCGCCTCGATCATATCAACGGCACGTTTTGCTTCGTCAACCGTTGCTTCGCTGCCTAAGTTAGCGAACACAATGCCATGTGTATTGACTTTTCGAATAATTGTAAACGACTGTCGCTCTCGTTCATCTTTTAAGGCAGCCATTTGTGAGCCAACCGCCATAGCTATACCACACTGCTTAGCGATATAGGCGAGCTGCTCGTTGATTTTGACAGTTTCGTCGCCTCCGCCACCTGTCATCGCATTAATGAAAATCGGCGAACGTAATGAAAGTTCGCCGATGTTTGTTTGCAGATCGATATGAGCAGTGGATATATTCGGCAAGCTATTATGCACAAATGTAATATCTTCAAATCCGTGCAAGCGACGTTGTCCTGTTGCAAGGGCGTATTCAATATGTTGTAATTTTCGTTTTGCACGTTCCACTGCGATCACCATTTTATTTTAATTTTTTTAACTGCTCTCCAATCACTTCACCAATTTGAAATCCTGTCGTCGTTTCTGTTGAAGTTGTATATTCACGATAGTCTTCTTGCACATCATCTTCGAGCAACTCACGAATGCTTAACGATAAGCGTTTCTCTTGTTCGCTTACGGCAAGCACTTTTACTTTTACGACATCGCCTTCTTTTAACACTTCATGCGGCGTGCCAATATGTTTCGTTGAAATTTGAGAAATATGAACAAGGCCTTCGACGCCTGGAAACACTTCGACAAACGCTCCAAATGGGGCTAAACGTTTGACTGTGCCTTCTAGTACGTCGCCTTCTTTTATTTTTTGTTCAATGCCGTCCCAAGGAGCTGGAAGCGCCGCTTTCATTGATAAAGAAACGCGTCCGTTTTCCTCATCAATCGCAAGCACTTTCACTTTTACAACATCGCCTTCTTTTACGACGTCTGATGGATGATCTACACGTGTATGAGCAAGTTGAGAAATATGTACAAGACCATCAATGTCGCCAATATTGACAAACACGCCGAAGTTGGCCGTACGTACCACCGTTCCTTCAAGCACTTGACCGACTTGAAGCGACTGTAATACGGCTTTCTTTTTCGATGATTCTTCTTCTTCTACAACCGCCCGATGTGATAAAACAACCCGATTTTTTTCACGGTCAAGCTCTACAACTTTCACAGTTAATGTACGTCCTTTATAGTCTGTGAAATCCTCGACAAAATCTTTTTCAACAAGCGAAGCCGGAATGAATGCACGGACGCCAACATCCGCCACAAGTCCACCTTTTACAATATCTTTTACAACCACATCAAACGTTTCACCATTTGCGTGTTTCCGCTCGAGATCTTCCCATGCTTTTTCTGCATCTGCAGCTTTTTTCGATAAAATAAGGGCTTCATCTTCTACTTTTTTCACTTGTGCAATCACTACATCTCCGACTGCAAGTACATCGCTTGCTTTCTCGATATGAAGGCTTGATAGCTCACTAATTGGGATAATACCAACTAGCTTGCTTCCCTCGACATCTACAAGCACTTGCTTGTCTTCTACTTTTGTTACTTGACCTTTCACTGTGTCTCCTACTTCATAGACACGCACATCAACTTGATTCATCTCTTCCATAGTGAATACCTCCTTACACTCCACACCTGCTCGACGACAGAAATATATGTTCAATGGGCGAACAACGATGTGCTCGTCCATTTGAAACAAAGAAAAAAATTCCTTTTTTACTAATCTGTATTAAAACATCCATTTTGTCAAGTCATAACTATTGATGTTTATGCAAAAGTTGTTGAATGTGTTCCATAATGACTGCTGTCACTTCATCAGCACTTGCTCTTCTTTCTCGCCACGGCGCAAAATCAATTGGAGCACCGTATACGACTTTTAACTTTTTCCCAACACGATAAGGACCAATAATAGCACACGGCACAACAACCGCTTCGCTACGCAACGCAAAAAATCCTGCTCCTGCCAGCCCTTTTTTCAATTTTCCATCTTTACTTCGCGTTCCTTCTGGAAATAATCCGAGTACTTTTTTTTCCTTCAATAAAGCTAAACCTGTTCTTAATGCCTCACGGTCTCCCATTCCACGACGAACGGGAAACGCATGTAAGCGGGAGACAAGTTGTTTAACAATAGGTGTGCGAAACAATTCTTCTTTTGCCATAAAATGAACTGGGCGCGGACATGTAATGCCGACGACAGGCGGATCTAAGTTGCTAATATGATTGGCACAAATAATGACAGCACCTTCTTTTGGGATATGCTCTACCCCACTTACTTCAATACGGTAAAGCGGAGTAAGCACTTGTTTTACAACTGTACGGGCAAACGTGTAAAAACTCACTACCCCTCCACCCTTTCTTGAACGATGCGCATAATACGATCGACAACCTCATCAATCGATAACGATGTCGTATCAATTTCAATTGCGTCCTCTGCTTTTTTTAATGGAGCAACCGCACGTTCAGAATCAATTTGGTCACGCCGAGCAATTTCTTCTTTTAGTTGCTCGAAATCAGACGGAATACCCCTTTTTACATTTTCTTGATGGCGCCGTTTAGCTCGCTCTTCAACAGAAGCAAGCAAAAAAATTTTCACTTCAGCATGTGGCAACACGTGTGTACCGATATCGCGGCCATCCATGACCACGCCACCATGTTGCCCTAACTCTCGCTGACGTTTGACCATTTCTTTGCGCACAGCTGGATGTTTCGCTACATACGATACGTTGTTTGTGACATCATTCGTTCGAATCGCTTCGGTCACATTTTCACCATTCGCAAACACAAGCTGTCCACTTGGCGATGGCTTTAATTCAATATATGTATCATGAAGTACATTCATTAATTGTTTTTCGTTATGAACATCTACTCCGCGCTGAAGAGCGCAATATGTTAAGGCGCGATACATCGCTCCTGTATCAATATAAACGTAAGATAATGCTTCTGCTAATCGTTTCGCGACCGTGCTCTTACCAGCAGCCGCCGGTCCGTCAATCGCGATCGAAAGTTTCTTTTCCATAATGCCTCCTGTGAATCAGTTTGTTTTCAACAAAAAAGCAGGAACGCCCCTGCTTTTTCTATTGTACCACACCGCTTATCGTTGGTCGAATGTTTCAATCGTTTTTAATACGGAATTTTTCATGACACCTTCGTAATGAACGACTTTTACAACATATGGCGCAATTGACGAATGAGAGACGACAAATTGAGCGATAAGCAAAAAAATAAATTGAATGATTGCTAGTTTCCATAACATTCGTTCCACTGTCTTCATTCGTTTCTCCCTCTCTGTCATGTTTATTTTATTATGGGAGAGAACGTATCGATTTATGCGTCAAACTGCTCTTTTTTTCTTAACTCAAGCTGTTTTTCAAAGCTGTAACGAATTAATGTGAGACGGTCGACATCGCTCACTTCTAAAAACTGCAAAGATGCTTTTACGACGTTTTCGTCAAATATACGAACAACGCGCGCAGGAAAACGTAAATAATGATAATCCCCTGAACGCATATGCAACACGAGCCAAATTTCAATTGTCATCCCGTGTTTTAACCCTGTTTCGCGATGTGGCAATACAATCGCTGCTCCCCCTGCGCTTATGTCGCTTGTCACTGTCGTAAATGGAGCAAACTCATCATTGAGAGGATGAACGGCAACGTCTACAATCGCTTCAACACGTACGAACTGACGACGTTGAATACGCAGAAGGTGTCGATCCCCTGGATATGACAAAATGAGCAACGGAATGTTTCGTTTTGTGCGACCTAACACTTCCGCTTCAAACGCATAAACGGCTTCATCCTCGCCGACAAAACTGACTTTTAGTTGCGTTCCGTCTAACAAAAAAGCTGTGCGATTTGTGCTCATATCAATTGGGTAATCAATGTAAATTTTTCCTTCCTCTATTTCAGCTACTTTACACTTATACTTCTCCATTTGTTCGCTATATTTTGGTTCAAGCGTTAACGGTACCCCAATTTTAATCAATGTGTAAATCCCCCTTGCTAAAAACATTTCCGTCTTTCCATTTGGTATATGAAAAATACACCTCATAGCATTTTCAATTTGACAATAACATGATACCATCAAAATGAAAAGAAAAGAATTGGGAACGAGGAAGAATTTATGTGGGCTATTATTTCTGCGGGCATTGCTCCCGGACTAGCGTTGCTCAGTTATTTTTATTTGAGAGACGAATACGAAACCGAACCGCTATCACTCGTTTTGCGCATGTTTTTATATGGTGCATTTTTAGTCTTTCCGCTTATGTTTATCCAGCACGTATTAAAAATTGAACATATGTTACCAAACCCTTTTGTTGAAGCGTTTTTATCAACAAGTTTATTGGAAGAGTTTTTTAAATGGTTTATATTTTACTATGCCATTTATGATCATCGGGAATTTAACGAACCGTATGATGGCATTGTTTATGGAGTAAGTGTATCACTCGGGTTCGCTACGCTTGAAAATATTTTATATTTATTTGCGAACGGGGTGGAATTTGCAGTTACTCGTGCGCTTTTACCTGTGTCAAGCCATGCATTGTTTGGTGTCATCATGGGTTTTTATTTAGGAAAAGCAAAATTTGGGTTACCTAAAAAACAAAGAAATTATGTATGGTTTTCTTTCCTTCTCCCATTTTTATTTCATGGCATATATGACTATATTTTATTAACACAAGAACGTTGGATATACTACATGCTTCCATTTATGATTTTTTTATGGTGGCTCGCTTTACGAAAAGTCAAACTTGCAAAAGGAATGACGATAGAGATCGCACGATCATCAAGCCAGGCGTAACGCTTGGCTTTTTATTATGTCATTTTGCTTTTCCTATGTATAAAAACGTCATTGTGACAAAAAATAGCGTTAAAAGGTATTGTTTACACATCAAGGGAGGAGTCACAATGCGCAAATGGTTCATTTGTTTATTTTTGATTTTTTCGTTTAGTTATACATCGCAGGCGCATGCATTTTCTAAACAAGTCATTCAACGCGGAGCTGTCGGTGATGATGTCATTGAACTACAAGCAAGATTGCAATATCTCGGCTTTTATAGAGGGAAAATTGATGGGGTATTTGGTTGGCGAACATATTGGGCGTTACGCAACTTTCAATACAAATTTAAATTGCCTGTAGACGGTTTAGCCGGAGAAACGACAAAGCAAAAATTAGTGCGGGCCTCAAAATATTACAAATCGTTTGTTCATAGCAATTTACGAAAAGGAAACACGTTTACTCATTACGGTGGCATCCCATTAAGCAAACAAGTCAAGGTACGTCAAACGAAAGCCAAAAATCAAGCAACTGCAACGAGAACAACAAATAAACAAGCAAACAAAACGGCAAGTCCTCAGCAAACAGCTGTAAAACGTGTAAAAACGGCTGCAGTAAATGTACCAAATGGCTTTTCTCAAAATGATATACAACTGATGGCGAACGCTGTGCATGGTGAAGCGCGGGGTGAACCGTATATCGGCCAAGTAGCTGTTGCAGCAGTCATTTTAAATCGTATCAATAGTCCTTCGTTTCCAAACACAGTAGCTGGCGTCATTTTTGAACCAGGAGCGTTTACAGCTGTCGCGGACGGACAAATTTGGCTCACCCCAAATGAAACGTCTCGCAAGGCGGTACTTGATGCGTTAAACGGATGGGATCCATCTAGTGGAGCGCTATATTATTTCAATCCAAACACAGCGACAAACGGATGGATTTGGAGTCGTCCGCAAATTAAACAAATTGGAAAACATATTTTTTGTAAATAGGAGGGGAGTTTTTTGCTACGAATTTTACTCATTGCCGTTCTATCGATTGGCATTGCTGGCACAGCATATTGGGGTTATCGAGAACACCAACAAAAAAATGCGATTTTGATTCATGCGGAAAACAACTATCAACGTGCATTTCACGATTTAACGTATCAAATTGACTTGCTTCACGATCAAATTGGAACAACGCTTGCGATGAACTCCCGTCAATCTTTGTCACCAGCGCTTGCGGAAGTATGGCGTCTTGCCTCGGAAGCGCACGCAACTGTTGGGCAGCTCCCTCTTTCTCTTTTACCTTTTAACAAAACAGAAGAGTTTTTGTCTAATATTGGTTCATTTAGCTACCGCGCGGCGATTCGGGATTTGGATAAACAACCGTTAAATAGTGAAGAATATAAAACATTACAACAACTATATAAAAAGTCTGCCGATATTCAACAAGAGTTGCGAAACGTGCAACATCTCGTATTAGAAAACAACTTGCGGTGGATGGATGTTGAGCTGGCACTCGCGACAAACAACCGTCCAAATGACAACACAATTATTGATGGGTTTAAAACGGTAGAAAAAAACGTTCAATCTTATAACGAAACCGATTTCGGCCCTTCGTTTACAAACGTTGAAAAGCGAACAAAAGGGTTTGAACATATTTCTGGAAAAAAGATTACGAAAGAAGAAGCAAAACAAATTGCAAAAACATTTCTTGGGCTAGAAGGAAATGAGGAAATACAAGTTGTTCATAGCGGAGAAGGAGCGAGTGATGCGTTTTATAGTGTGACGATTAAAAATCCAAAAACAAAGAGTGAGACGTATATGGATATTACCGAAAAAGGGGGATATCCGATTTGGGTTATTGAAAATCGCCCGGTTAACAAACAAAACATCAGTTTAAATGACGCAACGATACGCGGGCTTCGCTTTTTAAAACAACATAAATTTAACAACTTCGAACTGTACGAAAGTACGCAGTATGATCATGTCGCTGTGCTCACGTTCGTTACAGCACAAAACGGTGTTCGTATTTATCCTGAATCAATTAAAATGAAAATCGCACTAGATGATGGAAACATTATTGGTTTTTCCGCTCGCGACTACTTATCGTCAAAACGTGAACGAACCATTCCAAAACCAGCGATTTCGATTGAACAAGCACGCAAAAAAATGAATCCGAATGTCACCATTATGGAAGAAAGAAAAGCGATTATTATGAACAATGTAAATCAAGAAGTACTTTGCTATGAATTTTTAGGAACGCTCGGGGACGACACATACCGCATTTTCATTAATGCACAAAATGGAATCGAAGAAAAAGTAGAAAAACTTCAAAATCCTGAACCTATATATGGTGAAATATAAGGGGCTAGCAATCAGCCCCTTTTTTCTGTCGTTTCGATGATGGCGTCACGCATAATAGTGATCATCACTTCTAGTTGTTCAAATGTACTAGCTAACGGTGGCATAAAGACGATGACATCCCCGAGCGGACGTGTTAACATCCCTTTTTCTCTCATCGTTAGCGTAGTTTTATATCCCATACGTTCGGCCCATGGATACGGTTCGTGTGTCTGGCGATCACGCACAAGTTCGATGCCACACATGAGTCCAAGTTGGCGCACATCACCAACATGCTCGAGCTCAGTAAACGATGCAAGTTGTTCGGCAACAAACGCCGCCTTTTTTTCTACTTGTTCTATCAGTCGCTCACGCTCAAAAATTTCTATGTTCGCTAAAGCAGCCGCACAACCGAGCTGGTTCCCTGTATAAGAATGTCCATGGAAAAACGTTTTAAACTCTGTATAATCGCCATAAAACGCTTCATAAATCGTTTCAGTTGTCAATGTAGCAGCAATTGGCAAATAACCGCCAGTAATACCTTTTGCAACCGTCATAATATCAGGTTTCACATCTTCATGCTCAATCGCAAATCGCTTTCCTGTTCGTCCAAAGCCCGTAGCTACTTCATCGACAATCAATAAAATGTTATATTTCCGACATAATTGCTCTACTCCTTTTAAATACCCTGTTGGCATTACATGCATGCCACCTGCTCCTTGAATCATCCCTTCAACAATCATCGCTGCAATTTCTTCATGATGTTCGGCAAATATTTTTTGTAATGCCTCTAACGCTTCATCGCGCACAATGTTCGGATCGTTGCTTGGATGACGATAGACAAGCGGAAATGGGGCTTTATAGCTCGTAAACATAAGCGGTTCATATACGGTATGAAAAATGTCGATGGCTCCGACGCTAATGGCACCAACTGTGTCTCCGTGATAGCCGTTTGTCAACGTGACAAATTTTTGTTTTTTATCTTTCCCGATATTCCGCCAATATTGAAAAGCGATTTTTAGCGCAATCTCTACCGCTTCTGCTCCACTATCCGAATAAAACACGCGCGTTAAATGATTTGGCGTCCATTCGATTAATTTTTCAGCTAATGCAATAGCAGGAACATTCGCTGCACCTAAAAGCGTCGAATGAGCAATTCGTTCAAGTTGAGTCCGAATCGCATCGTCAATTTCTTTTTTTCGATGACCATGAACGTTTAACCAAAGGGATGAATATCCGTCATAATATGTTTTTCCGTTCACATCTGTCAAAAAAATACCTTCACCGCTTTCAATGACGAGTGGATGTTGCTCATAATCTTTCATTTGTGTAAATGGTAACCATAAATATGTTTTACTTTTTTCAATCCACTCGTTCATTGCCACCATTCCTTTCGCCATACAATTTCACCTCGTAAAAAGTTCGTCATATGCGGAATTTCACCAATCACTGGAATATTTGTCATCGCTTCAATCATTCGTATGTTCTCTTGTTCAATTTCATTTTTTGGTGTAGAAAAGCCGTTCATGATAATGCCAGCTATTTGTAAACCAAATGATTTTGCATATTGTACGGTTAACACCGTATGGTTAATCGTTCCGACACTCGCTCGAGCAACAATAATGATCGGAAGAGATAACAACTGAGCTAAATGAGCAACAAGAAACGATTCGTCAACGAGCGGAACGGCAATTCCTCCTGCACCTTCGACAAGTACAAAATCATGCGTTTGTTGTAGCCTTCTCATATGTAACAAAATACGATCTGGTTCTATTGTGACCCCATCAATTTTTGCAGCAAGATGTGGCGAGCAAGGAGTTTTTAGTAAATATGTACATCCATCTTCATCAGCCACATTGATCACTTTTCGATACATGTCCACATCAGGCGCAACCCATTTTCCATCTCGCCATTGCGCTCCGCTTTGCACAGGCTTATAAGCCGTTGCACGTATACGTTTATCGGTAAGAGTACGCAACATGCAAGCGGTAACAAATGTTTTTCCGACATCTGTATCTGTTCCTGTAATAAAAAAACCTTTCATTACCTTCCTCTCCCTCTCCATTTGTTAACTTTTATTTTATTATAGTTAACAATATAAAACAACAAAAAAATGCCCGAGCGTTACTCGGACACTTTTTTCTCTCTTTTTGCAATACATGTAGCAATGAAGTCCCCATGGAAACGACCATTTTCAATAAAAATTTCATTGGCATTATTTCCAGCAGCAATAACCCCGGCAATAAAAATACCTTCTACATTTGTTTCCATCGTTTCCGGGTTGTACATTGGTCGCCCTGTTTCTGCATCAATATGAACGCCCATTTTCTGTAAGAAATCGTGATCAGGATGATATCCCGTCATCGCAAAAACAAAATCGTTTTTTATTTTCTTTTCTTCACCATTTACTGTATAAATGACGGCATCTTCCGTAATTTCTTTCACATGGGCATTGAATTCCATCGTAATGACACCTTGGCGCACAAGCGAGTCAAACTCAGGTAAAATCCAAGGTTTAATGCTTGAAGAATATTGTGAACCGCGGTATAAAACGGTGACGCGCGCCCCCGCTTTTACTAGTTCTAGCGCTGCATCAACACTTGAGTTTTTTCCGCCAATGACGACACAGTCTGTATTGTAGTACGGATGGGCTTCTTTAAAGTAATGAGTCACTTTTGGCAAATGTTCGCCAGGTACATTCATATAGTTTGGATTGTCATAATACCCCGTTGCAATAATGACGTACGTTGCTTCGTACGTATCTTTACTTGTCTCCACAATAAACGTTCCATTGGCTTGTTTCGTCACGCGCTCTACTTTTTCAAACGAATGAACACGAATATTTTTCCGCGTCACAACTTCTCGGTAATAAGCGAGCGCTTGATTGCGTTTCGGCTTTCGATTTTCGGTAATAAACGGTACCCCGCCAATTTCTAAACGATCACTCGAGCTGAAAAATGTTTGATGTGTCGGGTAATGGTATATTGAATTTACAATATTACCCTTTTCTATAACAAGCGGTGAAAAGTTTGCGTTTTGCAATGCAATCGCAGCTGCTAATCCACACGGTCCTCCACCGACAATAATGACTTGTTCTTTTTTCACTTGACGCTCACTCCAATTCAAAAAATCTCCTATCATACAATGATAGGAGATTTCGTGCATTCATGCAAACATTAAATCCAACCGCGGAAACGGCACGCTTCCGCCATTTTCCGCACACCGACCATATATGCAGCCAAGCGCATATCAACGCGACGTGTTTGTGCGGTTTCATATACGTTATTAAACGCTTTTACCATCACTTTTTCAAGTTTTTCTTCTACTTCCTCTTCTGTCCAGTAATATCCTTGATTATTTTGCACCCATTCGAAGTAAGACACCGTTACCCCACCAGCGCTTGCCAGAACGTCAGGAACGATTAAAATGCCACGCTCCGTTAAAATTTCTGTCGCTTCTAATGTCGTTGGGCCGTTTGCCGCTTCGACAACGATTTTCGCTTTAATATTGTGCGCATTTTCTTCTGTAATTTGGTTTTCAATTGCAGCTGGCACTAAAATGTCGCACTCTAATTCAAGCAACTCTTTGTTCGTAATTGTATTTTTAAACAGCTTCGTCACTGTACCAAAGCTGTCGCGACGATCTAATAAGTAATCAATATCAAGACCATTCGGATCGTATAAACCGCCGTATGCATCAGAAATGCCAATGACTTTCGCTCCAGCATCATGCATAAACTTCGCCAAATAACTTCCCGCGTTACCGAATCCTTGCACAACAACACGCGCGCCTTTTAAGTCGATGCCGCGCTTTTTGGCCGCTTCACGAATACAAATTGTAACTCCTTTAGCTGTTGCCGTTTCACGACCGTGTGAACCGCCGAGTACAAGCGGTTTTCCTGTAATGAATCCCGGTGAGTTAAATTCGTCAATTCGGCTATATTCATCCATCATCCACGCCATAATTTGTGAATTTGTAAACACATCAGGCGCAGGAATATCTTTCGTTGGGCCGACAATTTGGCTAATGGCGCGAACGTAACCACGACTTAGTCGCTCTAATTCACGGAATGACATTGTACGTGGATCGCATACGATTCCACCTTTTCCACCGCCATACGGTAAATCAACAATCCCACATTTTAAACTCATCCAAATAGAAAGTGCTTTCACTTCTCGTTCTGTCACATTCGGGTGAAAGCGAATACCCCCTTTAGTTGGACCGACCGCATCGTTATGCTGTGCACGGTAGCCAGTAAACACCTTTACTGAGCCATCATCCATGCGCACCGGAATTTTCACCGTTAACATGCGCAACGGCTCTTTCAACAGCTCATACACCTCTTCAGGATATCCGAGCTTTTCAAGTGCTCTATGTATGACGATTTGCGTTGCTCGTAGGACATCATGTTTTTCTTCGTTGGTATGCTTTTCGGCTACCATTTGTAAACCTCCCATAACCTTTTGTAAAATATTGTCCGCCTTTCATGTCATAGTATACACCTTCTATGCGCATATGCAAAGAAGTTTTTATCGATTTTTTGTAATCGTTTTCAAAAAAAAAACGATCATTCACATCACAATATGAAAGCGATATAATGAACATACAATAGAAAGGGGCGAAAAAGATGAAAAAACGAATTTTATTTTGTTTTGCACATCCTGATGATGAAACGTTTACGGTTGGGGGATTGCTTGCCTCATTAGCCAAACGTGAGGATGTCGAAACGATCGTATATAGCGCGACACTTGGCGATGCAGGGAAATGCGGAAATCCGCCAGTTTGTACAAAGGAACAGCTCCCTCACGTGCGTAAAAAAGAATTAGAACAGGCAGCAGCTATTTTAGGTGTTGATCACGTTGTTACCGGTACATATCCCGATGGAAAACTACTCGAATACGAAACACAACTTGTTGATTCAATTCGTCTTATGATTGAACAATATAAACCGACCGTTGTCGTGACCTTTCCGCCACACGGTATTTCTGGACACCAGGACCACAAAGCGATTCAGCGCGCCACCTATCAAGCAGTAACATCAATGGATCATATTGTCGAACAGTTGTATTATGTAACTGTCGTTGGTCGACCTGACCGCTACGGCGATCCAATCGAAAACATTGATATCGTCTTTACGTTTACAGATGAAGAAGCAAAAAAAGTGCGCGAAGCTTTACTTGCGCACCGCACGCAACATTTATCTGTCGAGCGCGTGTTCCCAACTGTTCATCATGACTCGTTTCATAAGTTTCAAAACCGTGAATACTTTATACGTGCATGGTCCAAAGAAAGTGAGCCACCTTATCCATTTTAAAAAAATAACCTTCGCGCATGAGCGAAGGTTATTTTTGTACAAAGTATTTATATAGTTGGGCGATCGCTTCGTTGGCGATCAATTTTTTGCCGTACTCTTCGACACGATAAATCGTCAATGTGGACGGACTTCCATATTCAGCCAAAATAGCAACAAAGTCATCTGTCGGGATAACGGATTCAGCAAAATGTAAATAAAAGCGTCCTTCATAACTGTAAAGCGAGCCGCCATGACAACCGAGCGAATAAAGACGCGTTGCTAATTGAATAACATCTTCAAACGTTTGAAATTCGAAAAATATATCATCGCTTTCATCTAGCGTTACTTGCATTTCAATATAATCATCGCTAAACTCGTCTTCCTCATCTGTCATCTCACCTTCGCTCGTTACGATCACGACCATGCCCTGTGCCGGTAAAGAGTACACTTCAACAGCGACCGACCCGTTAATTTCAAAGCCGAGCTCCTCACTTGCTTCCTCAATCATATCACGAAATAGTTCATGCACTTTAAACGTGTCTTTCCATAAATCTTCTTTCGTTAAACCGCGCTCGACTAGATCATCAAATGTGAGGAATATTTTAATTTTATTGTAGTTTAAGCGTTCAAGCCGCATAAACATCCCTCCTTACCTACACAGACTTTACTGTTAGCATATGACGAACGTGTAAAAATGTTCGTCATATTACTAATGAGTTTACATCGTTTTCTCCCTTTTAGACAAGTATTTTTCATTCGATTTTAACCATTCATCCCATTGCTCTTTTGACTGTCCAAGAAGATGATCGCGATACTTATTTTTCACTGGTTCGTCCATCTCATCAAACGCCCGTCCCCCAATTCCAATACGAATATGTGGATATGTTTGTTTCAATTGATCGACAAGTTGTAGTGTCGCTCGTACATTTTGTTGTAACGTGCAAGATAAAAAGAGGTATGAGGGTTTCACTTCATGAATAACAATCGGTAAATCTTGTTGTTGAATGCTTGCCCCTAAATAAATGGTTTCATAACCTCTTCTGCGCAAATATAAAGTAAAAATAAGTAATCCAAGTTCATGCCATTCATTTGGCCCGCAAACAGAAATCGTTTTCGGAAGCAAGCGATTCACTGGAATCATAGAAAAGGCCATACCAAGTCGTGAGCGTAAAAAGGCGGAAGCGAAATGTTCATGTGCGCTCGTAATTTTTTCATTTTCCCATAAGTCCCCGATCTTTACAAGAAGTGGACTTAATATGTCAAGTGCAACTTTTTCAACCGTATATAAACTGAACGCCTCGTTTAACAATTCATGTGCTGTCCACTCTTCAAATGATAAAAGGGCTTGCAATAACCGTTCGCGAAGCGCAGTGACATGATCTTCTGCTTGTATATGCATTTCTGACGGTCGCTGTTCTAACAGCGAAATGGCTTGGCTAATTGTAAACCCTTGATTTACTTTATCAACGAGCCATTTTAATATTTGTACTTGCTCTTCTGTATATAGACGGTGCCCTGCTTCATTGCGCGGTGGGGCAATAATTTGATAACGGCGCTCCCACGCCCGCAACGTCCCGGGTTGAATCCCTAGCATGTTTGAGACCGCCTTCACATTATATTTTCCTTCTTGTGTTGACATACAAAATCCTCCATATCTCGCGTCATTCTGTCAACATTATAGCGGATGTGAAGGAAGTGTGTAAAATTTGTATAGGTTTTGCTTAACTTTTTTCATGTTTTAATTCAATGAGATGCGTCTCTGCGCGTGCACCTAAACGAAGTGGGAGCGTCGTCGTCCCATATCCGTTGCTAACAAGCAACATCGTTCCATTTATATTTTGCAAACATCCTTTCTCATATAAGCCAAACGGTCCGAGACGAATTTGTCCACCATGCGTATGTCCACTTAAGACGAGATCAATTTGATGTTGTGGCATGATTTTTTCAATAATGCGTGGATCATGACTAACGAGAATGCGAAACGTTGTATGCTCTGCATCGCTTAACGCAAGATCGAGCCGATCTCGCCTTTTATTCATATCATCAACACCGAGCAAAGCGATGCAATCACCTCGCTCACTTTCAAATGTAACCGCTGTATTATCTAATATTTTCACACCGCTTTCAAGTAGTAGTGCGTCTAACTCATGGTAATCTACTTCATAGTCATTATTTCCCCAAACAAAATAAACAGGACCGAGCTGTTTTAACAATTCAATATTTCGTTTGACACGTGAAAATGGGACCCCTTTTTCAGTTAAATCGCCGCCGATAATGACAAGATCGACTTTTCCTTTTAATGAATCAATAAACGTTTCAGATATACGTCGACGATGAATATCTGAAATAAAAAAAAGACGAAAGCGAGAAAAGCTTTCTGGAAACGTTGGAAATGATAATGAATGAAAAACTACTCGATGACGATGCGCTTCGATCCACATGTATATCATAAATGCAACAAAAGCTACGATAATATACACCATATTAACTTTCCCTCTCTTTGTATACGTTCATTGACATCATACCATATGCAAAAGAAAAGAGAAAAAAAATTATCGTTTTTTTCACATCAATCATCGACAATATAAAAAATGTGAGCAATACGCTATACGAAAGAAATTGCTCTTTTCGGTTCGTTGTTTCCTTTCGCCACGCTTGTAACGTATGCCAAGTCGCTGAGCGAATTAAGATAGCATTGGAAATAAAACCAATAAAAAAACTAACAAGCGCAAAAAATGTTTTCAGTGGATCGAAAATGATATCCGTCAAAAACACTTCCAACACGAACGGCTCTACCGTTGGCGTCCAAGCGATCATAAAATATCCACATAACAATCCAACAATAAAAAGAAACCACATGTTGCTCCCTCCCTTTTTCAACATATGAAGCGAGAGAGTTTGTGGTCACTTATTTTCATGGTAAAGCGAAATATCGTACGTTTTTTTCATCCATTCATAAAGAACGTGCCTTTTCTCCCACGCCCGCTCTTGAAGCAATTCGTTACTTTTCTGAATGAATTCACAACGGAGTGCATGGAAGTCTTGCTCCGCTTTTTCGCTTTTCTTTTTATAAAAAAAGGCGAGCCAGGCGAGCGATCCAACGAATACAGCGAACCAAAAGGTATGTTCATCATCAATGAGTGCCATCATCATTCGTTCTATGGATGGACGATGCGGAATAACGATCGTCTGATACATATATAATCCAAATAAAGCAAGTGAAAGCAAAAACAAAATGAATGATAGTTGCATTCTTTTTTTCATGTCATTCCATTCTTTTTTATGCATCATGACTCGCTTTAAAATCACTTCTGTTACTTCGTCTAATTCAATCGGAAAAATCATAACCACCCCTACCGATCATGTTTTACTACGATTGTATGTCCATCGGTGAGGCAGTATACCTTATTTTCCATTCATATTCGGGATTTTTAATACTTGGCCTTTTTGTAGCTTCATGCTCGTTAAATGATTCCATTCTTTAATGAGATCCATTCCTTTTTCATTTCCATAATATTTCATCGCAATACTATATAATGTTTCATTTTCTTGTACCGTATGATACGTAAAGGATGACTCTGTCTCATTCGACTCCTGTTCCACTTCTTTTGCTTCGTTTTCAAGCGGCTGTTGTGGCTTATGTTCTTTTTGTTGATCGACATCAACAGTCTCATAGCTTTCATTATCAATCGTCACGACTTGGATCGGTCGTTTTTCAACTAAGTGGTATATGCTATAAATGGAAATAGGTAATAAAGCAAAAAAGAGCGCAAGAATGCGAATGAGCGGATGTTTGATTTTCCATTTCGTTTTTTTCTTTTTATGCACTTCGCTACGGGGTGGCAACTGAAGTTCATCATTTTCTAGCCGATTCCCGATACTTTCCATCTTCTTGCGCAAGTTTTCTGCTTGATCTTCACGCATCATTTGTCACCTCTTTTGTGCAATATCGGATGTGTAACGCTAAAATAAAATCTATAAGAAAATGAGCAAAAATCGTTACCCATAAATTATTTGTCCATTCATATATAAGCCCAATCCAAAAACTCAAACTAACAACAGCAACGAGGAGAAGCCATTTTCGCCAATAGCGAATGTGCAATAAAGCAAAAATGACGCTTGCGAAAAATAAGCCAACGTGTGTTTGAATGACACCGCGAAACAACAGCTCTTCACAAAATGCAATGACCATAGTCATCAGAAAAATGCTCGGTACCGAACGGGAACGAAATAATTTTTCATTAATTCCACCATCATCATACCATTGTTCAGGAGCATACTGAATAAGTAAAAAATCGACAAAAAGGACGAGCGCCGCACAACCGCTACCGTATAATAGTATTTCCCGTATATCCCACTGCCACATCGAAAAAAATGTCACAGGCGTAAATAAAAATAGACTGAATATGACAGCAACAAGAAAAATAAGCGCTTGTGTTATATATAGATGATATACAATTTCTCGGTCGTTCATTTGACTTGCTATTTCCATTTGTTTTTTAATCATTTGTTCCCCACCTTTATGGCAAACATTGAACAAAGCTCTTCATGCCAAGACCGAAGCTGTATTTGTTGAATGCGTTCGATAGTGGCATCTGTATGTATATGGGCGCCACATTGGTCGCAACAACGTTCGTTTTTAAGCGGCTGTTGTTCAAAATACGAAAGAAGCGAACGTCGACGACATGTGTGCCCGGTTACCCATCGTTGCATAAATATCCATTTTGTCAGTTTTTCTTTTTTTCTTTGTTCCATGCGGGCATATAGTTGCTTCGCTAATGTGTGGATATGCTCCTGTTTGTCCATTTGTTCAAGCCAATATAAAAGTAGACGTTGTTGTACATCTGTCAGCCCTGTTTCTTTCTGCCCATGACGTAAAGCGTGTAGCGCATAAACGATTTGTTCCATCGTCGGAAATTCCATGTCGATTATCGTTTGTCCCACTTGTTCATCTCCTGGTGCATACAATAATATCGCGATGCTTTCGTTTCCATCGCGCCCGGCTCGCCCAACTTCTTGCCAATATGCTTCTGGTTGTGTCGGCAAATGAAAATGGATGACAAAGCGAACGTTCGGTTTATCGATCCCCATTCCAAACGCATTTGTACAACAAATGACGTCTAACTGATCATAAACGAACTGTTGTTGAATAAGTAGTCGCTGTTCACCATCCATGCCTCCATGATAGTAGCTTACACGATGATCCTCACGAAGCACCTCGGATAATGTTTCTGCCCATTGCCGACTAGCGACGTACACAATTCCAGGTTTCGGCAATATCGCAACGAGATGTTTTAACATCGTGATTTTTTCTTCTAGCGTACGAACATATTGAACGCATAAACAAATGTTTGTGCGATCAAGTGGATACACGTGTTGTTTGACATGATCCAGGCGAAGCGTTGTCACGATATCATCAATGACTTGGCGTGTAGCGGTTGCCGTTAGTGCTAAACAAGGCGGATTGCCAAGCGTCTCGCGAAGAAGACCTAGCTTCAAAAAATCAGGGCGAAAATCGTGTCCCCATTGTGAAATACAATGCGCCTCATCTACAACAAACAGCGAAATGTTTATACGTGTTAGCGCTTCAATGAGTAACGGAGATTGTAAAACTTCAGGAGAAGCATAAATAAAACGATACGATGCCAACTCACGCAACACGTCTTTTTTTTCGCGATAAGAAAGGAAACGATTGAGGGCTACCACACGTTTTTCACCACGATTTCTCAGTTGTTGTACTTGATCTTCCATAAGTGAAACAAGCGGGGAAATAATCAACACACTGCCGTCTAACATATAACCCGGGAGCTGATAACAAAGCGATTTTCCTCCACCGGTCGGAAGCATAGCAACACAATTTTGTCCATTCAACACATCTTCAATAATTTCCCTTTGTCCTATGCGAAACGAATCGTAACCAAATCGTTCCTTTAATATGTCAAGCATCTTCTCTCTCCCACCTTGCTAGCGCGAGCCGAATTTCGAAATAAGAAACGTCTGGTAACAATTCTTTTATCGCCCGCAATTTTTTCGTCTTTAATTGACGTGCTTGTTGAATAATGCGCTTGCGTTTATTTTCCTCCAAAAATGGTGTCGACACAAACGTTGGAATATACGTGGCAATTTCTACAATATGATCTTCAATCGTTCCTTTTCTCAACCCGCGCAGCTGTGCAATTTGTTCAAGTGAATAACCTTCCTTTAGCAATTCCCACGTTTTTTGAGCTGAACTTGTCAATTGTGAACGTTTTCGTTCACGTAACGAATATAAAAGCGGAAATTTTTCCGTTTCTTTCTCTGTCATTTCAAGCATAAAATGAAGGACGTTTTGAAACGATAACAAAACCGCCACATCTTCCTCATTTATGGCATAAGCAATTTGTTCGTTCGTCCATCCGATGCGTTCATGGCTTGTTAACCGCCAAACGAAAATGTTAGCATCTTTTTCTTCCACATAACTAAGTAGCTCGTACATTTCTTCATATAATGAACGAGCGAGCGTTTTTATATGTGTATGTTGAAACAGCCACCGTTTCACGAACGATTGAATGTGTTCATCGCGATGTATAGGCTCAAATGACGTACGATGAATGATGTTTGAGATCGTTTGAATGAGTAAAGAGAGCCTTTTCCAAAACAAAGAAGATTCATTCATATATTTCCATCCATCAATGTAAGGAGGAAGGATAAAGTGTCGAAGTTTCTCTTTTCCACTTGCAGTTGTGCAATATATATGTTCATCGACTTGAGAAATGAATCCATCCGCCTCTAATGCTCGTGCGACATCAAATAAACGAGAACGATCAATCGGTACCATTCCAAATAAACGGCTAACGTCATACCATTTACTATCTTGTAACGTTTGGGCTGTTTTTTTTCCATTGAGTAAATGATCGATCGCAGCTAGTGATCGTTCTCCACGAAACCGATCGATACAAAATAAAACGATATGTTGTAACATGCGACATTCACTCCATTTTCCCTTTCATTTTATCAGATTAAGCGAGGGGATGTGAGGGAAAACTACGTACTGATAAGCATTTTCATTGGAGTTTTTTATTGAAAAGTTACCGCAACACCTTTATTATAAAAGTGTGAGGAATACGTTTCCAACGTTTCATACGAAGCGATTGGTTCCATATAATTAAGGAGGGTCATTGTATGCCAAAGTACACGATTGTTGACAAAGAAACATGTATTGCTTGCGGTGCATGCGGAGCGGCTGCACCAGACATTTACGATTACGATGATGAAGGTATCGCTTACGTTACACTAGACGACAACCAAGGCATTGTCGAAGTGCCAGACGTACTCATTGATGATATGATGGATGCATTTGAAGGCTGTCCAACAGACTCGATCAAAGTAGCGGACGAGCCATTTGACGGCGATCCAAACAAATTCGAATAAGAAACATCTAAGGGCAAACTTCATATGAAGCTTGCCCTTTTCTTTCGTTCAGTCATTGTCACCACTTGTCCAATCGACTATAATAAAAAAGTATACATAACAAAAAGGAGGAATTTGGCATGGCGTTTGAAAACAAAGTTGTTGAAGCGTTTATTGAAATTCCAACAGGTAGCCAAAACAAATATGAATATGACAAAGAGCGTGGCGTATTTAAACTCGATCGCGTCTTATATTCACCAATGTTTTATCCTGCAGAATACGGCTATTTAGAAAATACACTCGCATTAGATGGCGACCCACTTGATATTTTAGTTATCGTGACAAATCCAACATTCCCTGGTTGCGTCATCGAAACACGTGTACTCGGCTACTTAAACATGGTAGACGGTGGCGAAGAAGATGCGAAGTTAATCGGTGTTCCTGTCGATGATCCTCGCTTTGCTGATGTGCGTACGCTTGAAGATCTTCCACAACATAAACTAAAAGAGATTGCTCATTTCTTTGAGCGTTATAAAGACTTAGAAGGAAAGAAAACAGAAATCGGTACGTGGGAAGGCCCAGAAGCAGCTGCGAAACTTATTGACGAATGCATCGCGCGTTACAATGAGCAAAAATAAATACATTCCATGTTTTAAGCTGGCTTTGAGCCAGCTTTTCGTCTTTTTTCCGAACATTTATATATAAAAACGCTTTCATTTGTATGACCTTTCCGAAAGTTATTGACACGCGTATACGGTTATGTTAAATTATCAGAAATTTAAAAACTAATAGCTTGAAAGGAGCGGATATTTGTGGTTCGCATTTTAGTAGCTGATGCGATGAGTGAAGAAGGTCTTGCCCCACTTCTTGCTGATCCAACGATTGAAGTCGTACAAAAAAAAGTAGGTGATGTAGAAGATGAGCTTGATCAATTTGATGCGTTACTCGTTCGTAGCGCAACAAAAGTAACAGAACAGTTACTACAAAAAATGAAAAATTTAAAAATTGTTGGACGCGCTGGGGTTGGTGTGGACAATATTGATGTTGATGCAGCTACACGATACGGTGTCGTCGTCATTAACGCCCCAAACGGCAATACGATTTCAACAGCGGAACATACATTTGCGATGATGGCTTCATTAGTGCGTCGTATTCCACAAGCGCACATCTCGGTCAAATCACGTGAATGGAATCGTTCCGCTTTCGTTGGTGTCGAGTTATTTGGAAAACATTTAGGTATTATCGGCTTTGGTCGCATTGGTTCTGAAGTAGCGAAACGGGCACGAGCATTCGGTATGCATGTTCATGTGTACGATCCATTTTTAACGAAAGCACGAGCAGAAAAAATTGGTGTCGACGTTTGCACGCTTGATGAGTTGCTTGCACAAGCGGATATCATTACCGTACATACACCGTTAACAAAAGAGACGAAAGGACTTCTCGGTCCAAAAAATTTAGCAAAAACGAAAAAAGGTGTGTATTTAATTAACTGCGCCCGCGGTGGAATTATCGACGAACAAGCGCTCATTTCGTTTTTAGAAAATGGACACGTGGCAGGCGTTGCGCTCGATGTATTTGAACAAGAGCCTCCAGGAGATCATCCGCTTCTTTCGTTTGATAACGTCATCGTCACTCCACATCTCGGGGCATCAACAGTCGAAGCGCAAGTGAATGTAGCGACACAAGTAGCTCAAGAAGTATTAACATTTTTACAAGGAAAACCTGTCACATCGTCCATTAACTTGCCGACACTTTCAAAAGATGTATACGAGAAAATTCAAGCGTTTTATACATTAGCTCGAAAAATGGGTATTCTCGCTTCGCAATATATGAGCGAACCTGTTCAAGAAATTGCGATTACGTATTCTGGTTCTGTTGCAGATTTAGAAACAACATTTATTACACGTAGTTTGCTCGCTGGATTTTTAAAACCTCGCGTCGCTTCAACCGTCAACGAAGTGAACGCAGCGATGATCGCCAAAGAACGCGGCATCGCCTTTAGCGAAAAATTTTCGGCAAACGGAAACGACTACAATAACAGCATTACATTAACAGTATATGGTGAAAACAAAACGTTTACGATGAAAGGAACGCATATCGCTCACTATGGTGATCGTATCGTTCATTTTAACGGTTTTGCGATCGACTTTGCTCCAGAAGGACATTTGCTATACATTCAACATCATGATAAACCAGGAATGATCGGAAAAGTCGGAAATATTTTAGGTGACCATCAAGTAAATATCGCAACGATGCAAGTCGGTCGCCAAGAAGCTGGCGGAAAAGCGATTATGATGCTTTCGCTCGATAAACCGCTTGATGATACGCTCGTTGAAACGCTCGAACAAATTAGCGATATTGATGTTGTAAAAAGATTAGAAGTATAAAAGGTTCAGCCGCATGGCTGAACCTTTTTTATCCAAGCGGAACGGCTTTTCGTTCCCCTTTACAAAACGTCATAATTTCTTCGTAACCGACTGTTTTCGCAAGAGCGATCGCTTTGTCATAATCGGCACCGACATCTTGCGGTACGTGTGCATCGGACGATAGCACGATCGGAATACCTTTGTTGTAGCACATTTGTAATAGACGAGGATCGGGATATAGTTCACCGACCGGTTTACGCAAACCTGCGGTACTAATTTCAACGCACGTTTTAGAATTCGCTAACGCTGTTGTTGCACGATCGTACTGTTCAAGCAAAAACTCTTCGTCTTCTGGCACGTATTTGAAAATTTTTACTAAATCTAAATGACCGATGATATCGAATAAGTTCGATTCAGCTAACGTCACGACTTGATCGAAATATTTTCGGTATGTATCGTATAGATCACGACGATCCCACTCTTTCCGAAACTCGGCTAAATCAATGCCAAAATCATCAACCCAATGAATCGAACCGATGACATAATCAAAATCGTAGGCGCGAATAAATTGCGCCATTTCTTCATGTTTACCTGGCGTATAGTCCATTTCGATCGACATCTTTACATCAATTCCAGCATCCCACGCTTCGTGAAATAAACGAACGTAGTCAGCCATGTCATAATAACGACGTTCTTCAATCCATGGATTCGATAAAATATTTTTCGTTTGATAAAAATGATACGCATGTTCGGAAATACCAAAATGTTCAATGCCTTTTCGCGCGGCTTCGTCCGTAAATTGCTTCAAATAGTCGAGCGTTAACGTCCCGCGCTCTAAATGATTATGGTAATCTGTTAACATTTTTTTCTCCCCCTTTCGTATTGTTTTTCATTATATAGCACATGTCTCTCTTTTTCTAGTTGTTTAAGCCAACAAAAAACAATAAATGAATGCATGCTGCCATGCCAACAACAACAAGCACCCGTTTCATCATATCTTCCATCGTTTATTCCCTCCCGTTCACTAATGACCATATATGTTGTATGCGAAAAAATGAACGGTTAGAACGATAGAACATGACATTTTACAATTCATTTACAATCGGATAAAAAAGTGTTTGCGCCAGTGATTGTAATAACGGTGCTTGCTTTCGATGATAACTTACCAACACACATGTCGCTGGACCAGCAGAAGCATGTAGCGGAAGGGCGCAATGAATCGGTTTATCCCCATGAATGAGTTTCCACTCATGACATATTCCTTTTGAACCGATTGGGATCATTTCATACACCCCATCTACGTGCAACAACATGCGAAATAAAGAAAGCGGAATCATACGGTCCTTTTTATGTATAACCGCTTCGCCAACGAGCGGCTCACCGATCACTGCCCAGCACGCATCCGTTGGCGTAAAATTTATCCTTTTTTCTGTTTTACGCACCGTGCCGACAGCAACAAATCCAACAGCGGATTGCATCAGCGGTATGTTTGACTCACTACTTCCTGTTACAGGAAGCGATAACTGTAACTCTGCCATCGTTTGTTCGACGCCTGTGACAAGTGCACCCCATGAACGATCATCGACAAAGTTTTGTAGTATAAAAGCATTAGGTGTTGCCCCAATGCTTAGGAGTTCCATGAGCGCAACGCGCGCTCCGTAATAACCGACAACGTCATATGGTACATGAACAACATCATGTTGCTTTAATCCAATCCCGCCCGAACAATCGGCCGCAAAAACGAGCTCATGTTGTTCGTCAAGCGGCACACATAATACATCACGCATGCTGCTCCCCCCTGACACGTTGTAGCGCTTTTGAAACAACAATAGCAATCGCCAAATTGACTGCTGTTGCTAACGCAAGAGAAGGGACAATAGATAAAACAAATGCTGGACTAATAATCCATATAAATGGCAACGGTGCAATAAATGCGTTGCCTATAAAAAAACATATATAACTGTAAATGAGCCAACCTCTTTTTATGAGTAAGCCGACAACATACAAAAGCGCAGCCATTTCACACGCTACAAGCAGATGAAATGGCCCGAGCGGAAAACCGCCAAACAATGCAGATACAATATGACCGACACTAGCAATGAGCGCAGCCGCCGTCGGACCGAGTAAAAAGGCCGCTACAACCGCAGGGGCGCTATCGAGCGCAATGCTGCCAATTGTAAATGGGATTTTTATAAGCGAACCGATGACTGATAAACTAATAAACATAACAAGCAACGTCAGACGCCGCATCATCATTCTCCCTTCTTTTCTTCTTTATCACGAAACACGATGGCGCTTCGTTCATATTCTACGTCTTTCACTTGCAAGCGAGCGTTAACAACGCGCGCAACTGCAAATAAATAGTCTGATAAACGGTTAATATATTGCAAAACGACTTTGTTCATTTGTTCTTGTTTCATTAACGCCACGACACAACGTTCCGCCCTCCGCGTTACTGTACGTGCCATATGTAACGCAGCTGCTTGCGGTGACCCTCCCGGCAAAATAAACCGTTCTAACGGTGGTGCTTGTTGAATATACGCATCAATCCGTTCCTCTAAAAACGTCACCATATCTTCTTTCACTTTGTACGGCATTTTCTCACTAACGATCGCTAAATCGCCACCACAATCAAAAAGCTCATGTTGAATGCGCTGTAGTTCTTGATAAATATCGCGAAATTTCTCATCTTGCAATAATGTCATCGCCCAACCGATGACTGAATTTGCTTCATCAATTGTTCCGTATGCTTCCACACGCACATGGTTTTTATCAACTCGTCCACCGACTAAACTCGTTTGCCCTTGATCTCCTGTTTTCGTGTACAATTTCATAGTCAATCACCCCTATTTTATTTGTTCATGCATACCACACCATATGTAATCCACACGGTTACATATGCGCGCAAGCTGTTGATACGTCCAGCCTACCGCATCTCGCCACGATCGTTCATGCGCATCAATTGGCACAATTCCTTGACTAATATCACAGCCAATCCAAATGACCGTCCGTCTCCCCTCTTTTTCCCATCTTTCCCACGCATACATATACGACATGATTGCTTCTTTTTCACGTGTTGTATAAGGAAAGAAATATTCGCGAATCCATTGCTCAATTCCTTCAAGCACAACAATAGTGGCATGTTCATGACCGTTTGGAAATGAAAACGGCTGTTCATATGCACAATGCCAAACGTGTGGCGTATGCGTTAATGAATAATATGCGTTTACCCATTTTCGTTTTCCTTGAAACGCACCGCCGCTAACGAAATGCATCGCTTTCTCTCCCTCCATCGTTCTTTCGTATTATAAAGTGTCACTCCTTCGCCAAAAGAGACGTGCCATTCCCAAAACGGACGTACGTCTGGTGCGTACTGTGATAACACATAACGAATCACTCCGCCATGCGTCACAACAACAACATGCGACACCGACCGACGAACAACATCGTCAATCGCTTGTTCCACCCGTGCTTCAAAATCGGTAAACGTCTCTCCGTTTGGAGGCGCATAACGAAATGGATCGCCGAGCCAGTAGCGATACGCTTCAACCGTTTGCAATTGTTCATATGTTTTTCCTTCAAAATCGCCAAAATGGAGTTCACGCCAACGATACGAACATTCAATAACAACATCTCGGAATAAAAGCTGTGCCGTTTGTCGACAACGAAGCAAATCACTTGCCATAACGATGTCCGCTTCAAGCTGATGCGACACATTCGGTTGTTTGACAATCGGCACATTCGTCCAACCGATATATTGCTTCGCTTCATTTTCTTTCGTTACAAAATGACGAATGTATGTAATAGCCAAATGATGAGCCATAAAAAGGTTTCGCTCCCTTCAATGAACGCGCCAAGCACGTCGCCTGTTATCCCACCAAACTGCTTCACTACAAACGCGCGTGCGACAACATAAAATAACACCAATGCTATAAATAACACGATCGTTTCACGCGATAAGAAAGCAATGAGCCCGTACATGATGATAGCTGGCACATATTGGTAATCGACATATTGACGAAATGCAGCCGCCATGCCTGTTTGTTTCGCCAGCGGTGTTGTCAATAAAAGCACTGTCATTCCAAGGCGAGAAAATAACGGAATACAAAAAAGAGAAAACAATGACATATGTGCGACCGTTTCAAATATGAAAACGAAGCGAAAGCCAAGCAAAAATAAAATCGATAACACCGCAAACGCCCCAACGCGCGAGTCGCTCATAATGTCAAGGCGGCGTTTTCGATCACGATATGAAAAATACGCATCGCTACAATCCATCCACCCATCCGCATGCAGTCCCCCTGACAGAAAGATAGAAGAAAATAGGAATGAAAACGATAAGACGAGCAAAGAAACGTGATTAAACAATAGCTCATGTTGGGCAACAAGAAACGTGCCAATGATTGCACCGACGAACGGAAATGAAAAGACAGCTCCGCGCGCTGTTCGTTCATTCCATTCGACTTGCATACGAATGGGAAACACAGTTAAAAACTGTATCGCTAAGATCACTCCGCGCCACATGGCCATCTTCCTTTCTTTACAATCGGCAAACCGTAACGCATCAAAATAGCTACATCACTAAATGCAACAATGTGTTGGTGCAATAAACCGAGTCCGTGCATATATGCATACGTTCCTTGTTCATGAGGTATACCATCATAAAATATTTCGTTACTTACAACTATACATGCTTTCGCTTGATCGCCTAATTTTTTGATTTGTTGCACGATGCGTGGCGCTTTCTCCTCTATGTGCCATCGATCATCACGAAACAGCTCATTAGCCCACAAATTTGTTAAACAATCAAGCAATACGATATGGCGGTTAGAAAAAATAGGAATGATCTGATCGAGATCATACGGCTGTTCCCACGTTCGCCAATGATCATATTTTCGTTGTTGTTGATGATGAATGATGCGCGCTTCCATTTCTCCATCTGTCCGCATCGCTGTGGCGATATAATGAAGCGAATCACCCGCTTCTGCTATCTTTTTCGCGCATTGTTCCGCCAATGAAGATTTTCCGCTACGTACACCACCGCTAATAAATATGATCATGTCTTCCACCTTCTTAAGCAAGAAAGAAGGCAATCATTTTCTTCTTTCGTTCGGATAGCTAAACGAACATATTTGCCATCAAGCCCTTGAAAATTAAACGTATGACGAGCGACAATGCTATGTTGTAAAAGAAATGGGAATAGCGTCATCGTCTCATCATGCAACATATAAAAATTGACGACAGACGGTGTATATATATAGCCGAGTTCTGTAAATTGCGCAAATAATCGCTTCCGTTCCGATGCAATATACACTTTCGTTCGCTCCACAAATGCATCGTCTTTTAATAATTGTTTTGCCATTTGTTGAGCAATCGTATTAACGCTCCACGGCGGCTGTTTCTTCATTAACTTGTTTACAACATGTTCGTGTGCAAGCACATAACCGATTCGTACACCTGCTAGTCGATACATTTTCGTTAACGATCGCAATACAATTAAACGATCAAACGTACGCAAACATGGAGAAACAGAATAACCGTCAAGCCAAAAGTCGTAAAACGCTTCATCAACAATAATATATACTCCTTCATCATTTGCCGCTCTTAACAAAGTATACATCGTTTCTTTTGACCATACCGTGCCCGTTGGATTGTTCGGATGGCAAACGAATAGAGCGTGTAAAGACGGCAAACGCTCGATCACTCGGTCAATTGGTGGGTGCCAATGTTTATCTAACATAAAAGACTGAACAGTACAACCGTACGCTTCACATGCCTGACGATATTCTGAAAACGTTGGCTCGATGATACCGATATGTTTTCCTGCAAATTGTTCAGCAAGCAAATAAATGCACTCGGCAGCACCATTTCCAACAAAGACGTTTGACGGCATAACATGTTCTCGTTCAGCAATAATCGTGCGAAGCGCCTCACTTCGCTCTTCTGGATACTCACTCATCCAATGAAACCATTGTTTTTTGTTTAGCATATATTCGTCTGGGAGCGAAAGCGGATTTACATTTACACTAAAATCGATATATTCGCTTGGTATATTCATTTTCATCGCTTCATATAAGCGATGCGGATTAGCTCCATGTACAGGCAAATGCAAGCAAGCTCCCCCCAATCGTAAAAGCAACTGTCGTTCGTTTCATTATCGCCACAGCTTGTTCAATATGCGCGGACGCAAGTGGAACAGACGGATCACCAATCGTCGGACGAATCGATACGACACCTTTGTATGTATTCACCCCACCAAGCTGAATGCCTAATAATGCGGCCACCGCTGCCTCGCACCATCCGCTGTTTGGACTTGGATGGTTGTTGGCATCACGAAATAATAATGTCCATGCCCGCTTGTTAGCACGATGGACAAGAAGCATAACAAACGCTGTTAATCTTGCAGGAATGTAATTGAGTACATCATCTAAGCGAGCAGACGCCCAGCCGAATTGGGCATACCGTTCGTTTTTATAGCCAAGCATGGAATCGCACGTATTCACCGCACGATATAACATCGCCAAAGCTCCCCCGCCAAGAAAAGCATAAAAAAGGGGCGCTGTCACTCCATCGCTCGTATTTTCCGCTACCGTTTCCACACATGCACGCACGATTCCATCTTCTTGTAACATCTCTGTATCACGCCCGACAATCATCGCCACGTTTTTTCTCGCTTCCTCCATATCACCTCTTTTTAGTGGCTCAAGCACACTGTATGCGGCTTTTGCTAAGCTTGTCGGAGCAATAGAAACAAAAATGATCATCGCTTCGATAAACATGCCAACTAAAAAAGAAAGCCGATACGCAACAGTAATGACACTATAGCTTACGACAAGCGTAAGCGCACAAACGACAAAAAGCGTGAGTAGCCCTTTTCCTTTTCGCCATTTTCCTTTATTCAAGCGACGATCCATATACGTAATCACTTGTCCGATCCAACAAACAGGATGAAAGCGATGAGGATCAGCGAATATGCGGTCAAGCAAAAGCGCAAGTAATATAGCCCACACGTGCGCCACCGATTCTCACCCCTTTCGTTCATTATAGCGATCGATTGCCATTTGTGTAGCTTCATAGACGAAACGAGCAAGCTGTTTGCCGATCGGTGTAATCGTTCCTGCATATTCATAATATGTACCTTGTTGTGATGCAGCAATGGCAATACAATCTGTTGATGTGCCTGTTGCGATTGTATTTGTTTGTGTATCAACGACTTGTTTATCGTACAGAGCCTTTGTTTTTGCTTCTGTTACAGTCATTAACGCTTGCACAAACGCTGCTTCCGATAAATGGGCATCAATAAAAACAAACGTATTAATTGTCCCAGGAGAAGCGATCACATCCGTTCGACGCCACGCATTCGCGCTATCAACGGCATTTCCCACCCCAGCAGTTACCGCAACAAAAAGGCGAACAGGTTCATAAGCGGATGTAAACACAACATCTCTTACATCAACCGCTGTCATCATCCCAACGGTCCATTGCTCATCAAAACCTTGTTGTCGCAAAAATTCAATCATCTCTTGTGCAGCATCGTCACAACGGTAGTCCAGTGAAACATGGCGATTTACAAAAGTCGTTGCCCAACGCGTGCCACCGCCAACGATGGCCGAAGAAAGCACTTTAAACGGTTTTATCGTTTCAATGACAACCATCGTTTCATGTTGTGTGACGTGCCATGGCACATCGTCAATCGGTTGTTCTAAAAACGGAACGAACGTTACAAGCGGTTTCGGTAATACAGGATGTTCATGTCGTTTCATACATGTATCAAATACACCCTCAATCATGGACTCGTTCAACAACTCTCTCGGTGTTCCACACGCAACTGCCTTTCCATCTCGCAAAAAAAGAAGACGATCGCAATATAGCGATGCGATATTTATATCATGAAAAATAGCAACAACCGTAAGCTTCGATTGCTTTAATAAATTTAACAACTTGAACTGTTGCGCCACATCCATATGGTTCGTTGGTTCATCTAGTAATAATACGCGCGGTTGTTGTGCTAACGCACGTGCAAGCGCCGCTCGTTGACGTTCTCCGCCGCTTAATTGCTCTAGGAAAACATGTTGTTTATGCGCTAATGTCACACAACGAAGTGCTTCATCAACAACTTGATCATCTTCCTCCGTCCATTTAGGAAAAAGAGTAGATTGGTAAGGATAGCGTCCAAGCTCAACCATTTCTTTGACTGTATATCCAAACGAAACGTCTATATGTTGAGGCAACGCAGCAATGAGTTTAGCATATTGTTTCGGTTTATACGTTTCAATATGTCGTCCGCAAACAACAATATTTCCTCGTTGTAACGGCAGTTCTCGACTTAACAGTTTCATTAACGTTGTTTTTCCGCTTCCGTTCGGCCCTAAAATACCAAAAAACTCCCCTTCATGAACGGTAAATGAAATATGGTGTAATACTTGCTTTTCCCCATATTGATACGAAACGTCTTTCACATCAATCATGTTCATCCCGTCTTCCGTTTTAAACTTTTAAATAACAACATCGCAAATAACGGTGCTCCAATCAACGATGTAATGACTCCGATCGGCAATTCCCGCGGTGCAACAATCGTTCGCGCCACGACATCTGCTAATACTAAAAACGCGCCACCATATAAAAAGGAAAGCGGCAACAATTTTCGATGATTCGCCCCACAAATCAAACGAGTCATATGCGGAATGACCAGTCCGACAAAGCCGATCGTTCCCGATACAGCTACCGCTGCGCCTGTAAGTAGTGAGGCGCTAAGTAAAATGAATAACTTTTTTTGTAATACATGTACACCAATGTTTGCAGCTGCTCGCTCTCCAAATGAAAAGGCGTTTAACTCGCGAATATGTACAAATAAGCCGAGACAGCCGATGATAAAAAACGGTACAAATAAAGAAACATATGGCCAGCCGCGCATCGCGACACTTCCCATTAACCAACTGATAACTTGACGCAATTCCTCACCGCTAAAGGCAACCATAAGTGAAATAACAGAGCCGAAAAACGCATTCATGATAATACCGATTAAAACAATTGTTTCAATTCCCATATTGCGCTCAGCAAGCCGAGCAAATAACAAAACAAACAATAACGTCACGAGCGCAAACATAATGCTCACAATCGGTAACGTAAAACGACCGAGAAACGACAAATGAAGCTGAAAAAAGAAAACGATGACCGCTCCAACAGCTGCACCAGATGATACACCGATCGTATACGGATCAGCTAACACGTTTTTCAAAAGACCTTGAAACGCTGCCCCTGCAAGTGCTAGTGCGGCGCCAACTAAAAAAGCGAGCACAACTCGTGGTAAGCGAATAGAAACAATAATTTGCGAAATGGCCGCGGGAACATTTGTAGATGTATGAAACGTATGATGCAACAACGTTTCCCATATAGAAGAAAAGGGAATCGATTGTGATCCAATCGATATCCCTAATAATAATGCAACGATCGCAATGATTGATGCAGTAATGTAATTATTTAAAAATGTCTGGATAAACGACTTTGGCAATTTCTTCGACCCCTTCAACTAAACGTGGCCCTGGACGAGAAACTAAATCAGAATTGACATCATATACTCGTTTATTTTTAATCGCAGGAACTTCCTTCCATGCTGGGCGAGCGAGCACTTGCTCGACAGCGTTTGGCGTATAATAGCCATACGTCGTAATAATGACATCTGGATTTAATGCCACCGCATCTTCTTCAGTAAACATCGGCCATCCTTCTTGATCACCTGCTGCGTTTTTCGCGTGAATGATCGTTAACATTTCATCCATAAATGTTCCTTTTCCTGCTGTATAAATTTCTGGTGCAGGAGAAACTTCGACCCAAACTGTCGCTTCCTCTTTTACTTCTTTCGCTTTTTCAGCAATCGCATCAATTTTTTGTTTCATTTGCTGCACAACATCCGCTGCTTCTTTCGCTTTCCCTGTCGCTTTCCCGATGAGCTCAATGGACGCATATACGTCATTGAACGACGTCGCATTTGGCACAACAATGACCGTAATGCCTGCATCTTTTAACTGCTTTAACCCTTCTTCAGCATTGTGGGCACTAGATGCATGCGCAAGCACAACGTCTGGTTGAAGCGAAATAATTTTTTCTACATTAAATTCCATGCCACCAATTTTTTCTTTGTTTTTCACATCTTCTGGATAATTATCAAAATCGCTGACACCGACAATTTTGTCACCAAGCCCTAACGCGTATGCAATTTCTGTATTGCTCGGAATGAGTGAAACGATTTTTGTCGGTTCTTTTTCAATCGTGACATCACCAACCGCATCTTTGACGGTCACTGGAAAAGCAACTTCCTCTGTTTTGGTCTCTTGTTTTGTTTCTTTCGCTGGCTCTGCGCTACTGTTGCACGCTGCTAATCCGAGCGTCAACACGAGTGCCAAAAGCCACATGTACTGTTTCCATTTTTTCATGATTTTACCCCCTTTTATGTATCAAAATAAAAAACTCATCCCAAATGGAATGAGTTGGAAACAACAAAAGATAATAACTCCTCTTGTCGTTTCGCTATCTCACTCCCCGAAGACGCGAATGACGATGCAAAAAGGCAGGTCTACTGACTTATGCGTCATCCTACTTTGAAGCCTTCCCATACGAATCGTACAGTGGCATATTTCATTTCGTCAGCACTTACAGTTGCGGGGACAGTTCTGGACTTGCACCAGATTCCCTATTAAGTCTACTAGGTCGCCCGTTCGACACCTTTTTGCAACGGATGTATGTAATTGTCGAACAATTTTTACGTTTCTATCATAACGAAAAATATGATGAATAGCAACAAATTTTTTCTATTTTAATGGCAATGCAAATGTAAATGTCGTTCCTTCTCCGAGTTTGCTATGAACAGTAATTGTTCCTTTATGCGCTTCGACGATGTTTTTCGCAATCGCAAGACCTAATCCCGTACCAGATCGACCGCGCGTACGCGCTTTATCCGCTTTATAAAAACGCTCAAATACAAACGGTAAATCTTCTTCTGGAATACCTGTACCAGAATCTTGTACGGAAATGCGTACGACTTCTTCATCCGCAGCGACAATGACACGCACTTCCCCACCGTCGTCTGTATGACGAAGAGCGTTATCAATTAAATTCGTCATCACTTGTTCAATACGATCGGGATCGAACGAAACAATGGGCTCGTTGTTCATGTCAACAAGCAAACGAACCCCTTTTTCTTTCGCTAACCCTTGAAATTTATGAATGATACGTTCAATATACGGTCGAAGGGACACTTGCTCGTGATGAAGCGTTAAATGGCCGGCTTCCATGCGCGCTAAATCAAGCAAATCATTGACGAGGCGTCCCATGCGCAACGATTCATCATAAATGACTTTTGCTAATTCTTTTTTCTCTTCATCTGTCGCTGCAATATCATCGACAATTGCTTCGCTATATCCTTGTAACATCGCAATCGGCGTGCGCAATTCATGAGAGACATTGGCGATAAAATCTTTGCGTAACTTATCTAATCGTCGTTCTTCCGTCATATCGCGAAGCACCGCAACCGCTCCGCGAATCATTTTGCCGTTGTATAACGGCGTCATGACAATGACCCAATTGCGACCTTGTAACGCCATTTCTATCGCTTGTTCCTTCTCTTCCGTTACCGCTTTCTTAAACAATTCATTTACTTGCGGAGGAAGTGGCGATAAATCGTCGCGCTGCCCTTGTTCGTAATACCACGCTTGTAAAAATCTATCGGCAGGCGGATTTGTAATGAGCACTTCGCCATTTCGATTGAGCGTGATAACACCATCTGCCATGCTACTTAAAATGCTTGCTAATTGCTCTTTTTCTTGGTTTAACGCATTAATATGAAATTGCAGTTGCCGACCCATTTGATTAAATGCCATCGCAAGTTCCCCGATTTCGTCATGGGTGACGATCGGCACTTTAGAATCAAATTTTCCACGTGCGATTTCAAATGCCACTTGCCTCATTTTTCGAAGCGGTGCTGTAATGCGTGTAGACAAGAAAAATGCGAACACCGTCGTTAGTACAATCGCAATAAATGCCGCAAGAAAAATAAATTTCGTCGTTTGTTTTGTCGTTTCTTCTACTGCTTTTAACGATTGATACACGAAAACAGCACCGTTTCCATTAGATGTTTGAAGCGGGACGCCGACAATAAATAGCTCGTTATATTCATTGTTTCGCATCGTTTGATTTGGCATCAGTGTTCGTTTTACCACTTTTTTCCCATTAAAAACACGCGATAACTGCCTATCTTGCTGAATAAACGAGAGTGGCAAATCAGCAAGCTTTTCATTCGGTGAGTACCAATAATGCCGATCATCAACAATGATCATGAGCTTCGAGACGTCATCAACCATCGTCCAGGCAATGGAACGTGCAAATTGTTCATCATGTTCCGCCACGACACGAGCCACTTTCACTGCTTGTTGGGTTAATTGATCTCCTGTCTTTTCTAAATAATATTTTTCAAAAAAACCAAGTAACAAAACTGTTAAAATAAAAAGGACGAAAGCAACGAGCAACAAAATGGTCAGCCATAGTTTGCCAACTACACTACGCCATAATGCCATCATTCATTCACGACCTCAAATTTGTACCCGACACCCCAAACGGTGACAATCATTTTAGCCGCAGCAGGCGACACTTTATTTAGTTTTTCGCGCAATCGTTTGACATGCGTATCGACTGTGCGTAAGTCGCCAAAAAATTCGTAATGCCATACTTCTTTTAACAACTGTTCACGATCAAACACTTTATCTGGCGATTTCGCTAAAAAGTGAAGCAACTCGTATTCTTTCGGAGTTAAGCTTACTTCATGTCCGTCCGCTGTGACACGATGGGCATCATGATCAATTGTTAAATGTGGGAAAACAAGCACATCTCGTGCAGTCGTATCCGTCGGTACATATGGAGAGTTGGCGGTACGACGAAGCAATGCTTTAACACGAAGCACCACTTCACGTGGACTGAACGGTTTTACAATATAATCGTCCGTTCCTGCTTCAAATCCTTGCACGCGGTTTGCTTCTTCTCCTTTTGCTGTTAACATAATAACAGGCGTTGCTTTTTTCTCCCGTAGCTGTTTACATACTTCAATGCCATCTTTTCCTGGTAACATAAGATCCAGTAAAATTAAATCATAATCATTTTCAAGCGCTAACGCTAGCGCATCTTCGCCGTTTTCTGCCTCATCAATGACATATTGCTCACGTTCTAAATACATGCGGAGCAAGCGACGAATTCGTTCTTCATCATCAACAACTAAAATTTTAATTTCCTTCTCCATGATGTCATACCTCCTCATTCACTATTGTACAAAACCGGTAAACTTTTTTCTACTTCTCATAAAAAAACGCCTTCATTACGAAGACGTTTTAAGATCCAGCATATGAGTGTAAACCGGCAATAACTAAGTTCACTGCTACTAAGTTAAACATAATAATCGCAAATCCGATGACCGCAAGCCATGCCGAACGTTCGCCATGCCATCCTTTCGATAAACGCAAATGTAAAAAGGCAGCATAAAACAACCATGTAATAAGCGCCCATACTTCTTTCGGGTCCCAGCCCCAAAAACGTGTCCATGCAATTTGCGCCCAAATCATCGCAAAAATAAGAGCACCGAGCGTAAATACTGGAAATCCGATGGCTACAGAACGATATCCGATCTCATCAACCAAGTCTAAATTAACGTTTTTCACAAGCGGCTGTAGCGCGGCTGCGATGCGCTTCCGTAAAACGAGGCGAAGCAAACCGTATAGGCCAAGACCTGCAAATAAAGACCAAATTACCGTATTTAATTTGCGCGCGTTAATGATCGCTGGCATGTCAATAAGCGGTGTCATGCGTCCTTCTGTTTTTAACACACCTTCGTGCGGTCCAACAAGTGCTGGCATATGATATACCATTTCATCTTGCTTACCGTTTTTATCGATCCATTCAAACGTTGCTTCGTAGCCAGCGACACGAAACGACGTTGTCACGATAACGAAACCAAGCGTACTAATTAAGAAAAACAGCACGAACTCGAGCCAAAACGTGCGCTTACTCGATTTCGATTGATCGACAACGCGAATTAAATAAATCAATCCTGCTGCAAAACTAATTGCTAAAATCGCTTCTCCAGCTGCCGCTGTCGTTACATGAATATGCAACCAATCGCTTTGTAACGCTGGAATAAGCGGAGAAATTTCCCGTGGAAACATACTCGCATAAGCAATCACTAAAATAGCAATCGGCAAAGTAAATAAGCCAAGCAAACTTGTTTTGTAAATAAAATAAATGACGA
Organism: Anoxybacillus eryuanensis; assembly: GCF_051200995.1. NCBI lineage: Bacteria > Bacillati > Bacillota > Bacilli > Caryophanales > Anoxybacillaceae > Anoxybacillus > Anoxybacillus eryuanensis. The sequence goes on from NZ_JBPODS010000002.1 coordinate 336,024, forward strand.
TAAACGCTCCGACAAGCATCATGCCGAAAAATGTCGTAAACTCAAATAAATTGCTGACAGGTGCATGCCCAGCGGCAATCCATCGTGTAATAAAATAACCGAGTTGTGCAATAAATCCGATGGTCGTCACAACGATCCCAATTGTCGCCCAGCGGTCTATCCCATCTTTCTTTTTGACGCGAATGGCACCGCCAAAGAAAAGTGTGGCAATTAAATAAAGAACAAATGCTATATATAGTAATGTACTGCTTAGTTGAACCACAATGTTCCCCCCTATGACCGCTTGTCCGCTTGATCGATCGGCATGACAAACGGCGTATCGTTAAATATTCCTTCAAGCTCTTTTTTCAATCCAAACCAGTTTTTATTCGTATGTGCGGCAATAAGCACTTCTTCATTCATCCGGCGAATCCATAAGCGGCGGTGATTCCAATACATTCCTTGAATAAGACCAATCATAAAAATTGCGCCGCCAACCCCTAAAATCCAAAGTGTAAAATCGCGTCGCACCGTTAATGCCGATACGTTTCGTGTTTCAATACCGGCAAACGACATCTTATATTTATTGTCACCAAGCGGTTCAATCGTTTGACGAATGGCGGTGAAACTCACTTCCCCTTTTGGACGATCAGGGGCAAACATTTTAAATACAAACGCTGGATTGTTTGGAACTTTCGAGCGCGTATTCGGATTTCCATTTTCATCAAAATAAAAATCTGGAAAATAGCTTAATAGTTGTACTTTATAGCCGTTACCGAGATCATACTCTTTTTCAGGTTGAATTAAGTCAATAGTAATCGTGCCAAATGATTTGTTCGTTTGTTTATCTGTCAAATGAAATGACATATTTTTTAATTCATCTAACTTAAAGTCTACTTGATATAATGCATAATAATCGTGCTTTAACGGTTCGTTGACACGAATCGAAAAACTTTTTATTTTTTTGAGCTTCGGCTCTTCGCCAGGAACGACGGGACCGACACGTTCGTATAATACAACGTCTGTTTGATAGTTTTTCGCCATCATTCCGCTACCAACGCGGTCAATCGCTGGTTGAAACGCTTCTTTCTCTTTTTCTTTCTCATATACTTCAAAAATAAACTTTTTATTTTCCAAAAAATATTTTCCTTTTGTTCCAGGAATTTCTTTTATTTCACCTTCGCGAATCCACATGTTTTCATCCACATACATTCCAGGAACGAATCGAAGCATCGCACCAATTAAAAAAATGATGAGACCAATGTGATTGACATACGGTCCCCAACGCGAAAAACGTCCTTTTTCCGCTAAAATGTTCCCATTTTCTTCACGAACGCGATAGCCACGCTTCGTTAACTTGTCCACGACATGTTGCAACGCCGTTTCATAATCTGTTGCTTGCGCGCGGCTAAATAGCCGTTGCCGCTGTAAAAATTGTTCGTTACGCGTCACCCGCTGATTATTTAACGCTCGGTATAGCGGAACGACGCGGTCTAAACTACAAATGACAAGCGATACACCAATGAGTGCAATAAGCAACATATACCACCATGAACTATACAAGTCATGAAAGCCAAGTGTATAGTACCATTTTCCCAACCAGCCGTACTGTTGTTCATAATATTCGGCCGGTGATACAGTTGGCGGGATGTACATTTGTTGCGGATAAATCGTACCGATAGCTGAAGCAATTAATGTAATAACAATTAACCAAACCCCAACTTTGACAGACGAAAAAAAGTTCCAAATTTTATCAATAATCGTTTTGTTGTACGTTTGTGAACGTCGCGCGCTACCTTCATAGCGCATATCTACTAATGTTGGCACCTCTTCAAGCGGTTTGCCACATGCTTCACAAAGTACTGTTCCGATCGGATTGACGTGTCCGCATTCACATTTTACGTGTTCCATATTGAAAACCCCTTACGGCTTAATTGTTTCCATATATTTTCTTATATCTTCTTCTGTCATTGTTCCTGTAATAATGTCTACAATTTTTCCGTCTTTGTCGATTAAAAATGTCGTTGGCAATGGACCGATATGATACGCGTTCATTACTTGATCTTGTTGATCGATGACAACTGGAAATGAAAGCTGGAAACGATTAACGAACGTTTGTACAGCTACTTTCGCTTCTCCTACGTTCACAGCGATCACTTCTACCCCTTCATCTTTATATAGATTGTATTGATTATTGATGTATGGCATTTCTTTTTCACACGGCTTACACCACGTTCCCCAAAAATTCAAAAATACACCTTTTCCACGGTAATCAGATAGTTGAATTTTGTTGCCATTTAAATCGGTAAGGACGAAATCTGGTGCCGAATCGCCAACTTGAATTGCTTTTTTCTCGACAAATACGTTCGAATAAATGGTATAACCGATCGCTGCAAGCATGATAGCCAAAATGACCGTCCGAAGCCAAAATCGCTTTTCTTTCATCGCCAACTCTCCTATAAACCGTTTTCATCAATCCCATTATACAAGTTACTACTATACAAATAATGAAAATGATTTGAACAAATTGTGACAAAATTATGATGGAAAAGGCGAACCAGCCGACGCCAATGCGCGTAATTGCTTCACTTCATGTGGCGATAGCTCGCGGTAGTCTCCGGGATTGAGTCCCTTTAAATCTAAAAAAGCGTAACGTTCTCGTTTTAGCTTTAACACAGGGTGACCGATCGCTTCAAACATGCGACGCACTTGGCGATTTCGTCCTTCGTGAATACGAAGTTCAACGATGGCTGTTTGTTTTCGTTTATCAATGGATAACACTTTCGCTTTCGCTGGCGCCGTCATGCCGTCTTCTAACACTATACCTTTTTCTAGCTGTTTTATTTTTTCACGCGCTGGAATGCCTTTTACTTTTGCGATGTACACTTTTTCAATTTCATAACGCGGATGCATCAATAAATTCGCAAACTCTCCATCATTTGTTAACAACAACAATCCTGACGTATCGTAATCTAACCGTCCGATTGGATAAATGCGTTTGTTTACATGTTTAAAAAAGTCAGTCACTACTTTTCTTCCTTTTTCATCTTTTACGCTCGAAATGACGCCCCGTGGCTTGTACAACAAATAATATACGGGCTCTTCACGCTCAAGCGGAATACCATCTACTTCAATGCGATCTTGTGGGCTTACTTTCACCCCAAGTTCGGTCACCACTTTTCCATTCACTTTTACTTTTCCTTCGACGATCAATTGCTCTGCTTTTCTTCGCGATGCCACGCCTGCATGAGCAATCACTTTTTGTAATCGTTCCATTTCATTCACCTCACTATATAGTTTTACCACATTCGGTACAGGAGTTCAAAAATAAGAAAGGAGAAAATCGCATAGAACGCGACTTTCTCCTAGCAACGCTTGTATGAAGGAAAAGAAACAATAACAAAAGAAATAAGCAGTAACCAAACGATTTTCACTTGAAAAAACATATATAAAAAGAATAATAAAACAAGACCTACCAAATAGAAAGCAATAGCCTTCCTTCTCATCGAACCCACTGTTTTATTTACAAACATGTAATGTAGCCATGAAATAAACAGATGAAACATATATAAAATCAAAAATATAGCTGTAAAAACAACAATACTTCCCGGACTACTCATCTCGTTAGAAAAAAGAGGGTGTTCAATCATCAGAAGTACCAAGCTATATACAAAACTTAAAATAAAGGATAAAACAGTAATATTTAGAATCAATCTCTTGTTTTCAGTCATTCCCCACACTCACACCAATCTAAACATTGTATTTTATTATTCAAACCAGTCGATCCCGTATACTCTGATCATGTTACCAATATATCTGTCATCGGGCAACAAGCATATCGACCGCTTTATTTTCCAAACATCCATAATACAATAAAAAATGATACGATAAAGCTAACGAGATCGGCAAGCAAGCCGACTTTTAGAGCATCGCCCATTTTGCGAATGCCGACCGCACCGAAGTAAACAGTGAGCACGTATAACGTCGTTTCTGTACTTCCTTGAATCGTAGAGGCTAATCGTCCGATAAACGAATCGGGTCCGTATGTTGCGATTAAGTCGGTGACCATGCCGAGCGATGCGGTTCCTGAAATCGGACGGATGATCGCAAGCGGGACGACTTCTGGCGGCAAGCCGAGCGGGACGATAAACGGCTTCATATATGAAATAAAAAAATCTAGCGCACCAGAAGCGCGAAAAACGGAGACAGCTACAAGCATGCCAACTAAATACGGAATAAGGGAAAAGGCGATTTGAATTCCCTCTTTTCCTCCTTCGACAAATGCTTCATACGTCGGCACACGCTTGTACGTCCCGTGCAATAAAATGCAAGCGATGACCATCGGAATAAGCCAAAGCGACAAAAATTGAATGACGTACATTACATCCCTCCTTTTTTCCGCCTCCGTATGTAAAATGCGCGGTCGATCATGATCGCTGATATCGTGGCAATAAGGGAAGCGACAAACGTCGTCCCGATAATTTCTCCTGGTGAGGCAGAGTGATATGTCATGCGAATGGAAATGACGGTCGCAGGAATAAGTGTAATGCTTGCAGTATTGAGAGCGACAAACGTAATCATCGAACGGCTCGGCTCGTCTGTTTGACCGTTTAATTGCTTTAATTGCTCCATCGCTTTAATGCCAAGGGGTGTCGCAGCATTTCCTAGCCCGAACATATTTGCAATCATATTAGATAATATATATCCGAGCGCAGGATGATCAGGCGGCACTTCTGGGAAAATTTTTTTCGCAATCGGGCGGAACAAATGGGCAAAAAACGAAAGTAGCCCAGATTGCTCAGCAATTTTCATTAAACCGAGCCAAAAAACGAGCACGCTAATTAGCCCAATGCTAATCGTTACCGCTTCTTTTGCTCCTTGAAACATCGCCTCGTTGACGTCTTTCATCGTCCCGTTTATTCCCGCAAACATAAGCCCGATAAGCAAAAGCGCAACCCAAATGAAATTAACCATCTCGCCCCACCCCCAACAGCCAGTCAAAAAAAGAACGTGTTTTCTTTTGTTGCCTATAAAAAATCGGTGTTTCATCAACTTTTTCGTTTCCGATATATAGTTCCGCTCTACCAACAACAGATGGGACGCCTGTCTCTTCCCATCGTTCTTGTGGGCGAAGTAATTTTCGCTCTAAACGAATTAACGACTCTTCCTTTTTTGTGACCGGATATATAAAATCGCGTGCAACAAACAAATGATGATCATAAAAAGGATCGTCCATATCTTTCACAATCGTATCTGCTTTAATCTTTACAAGTTCATAATGCGCAAATCCGTGTTCATACATCGCGATATGATCGTTCCAATCATCGCCCGCGTCAATTGTCACTGCAATGAGGTCAAGCCCGTCTTTTGAAGCCGTTGTCACTAATGTACGCTTCGCCCGCTTCGTATACCCTGTTTTTCCACCTGTACAATATTCATACAAATGCGTCAACAGCTTATTTTTATTGCGCCAAACACGATCCCAATCTTCTGTCGGATTTGGTGCACGATACAATTTCGTTCCCGATACTTCGCGAAATTGCTCGTTTTGCATCGCATATCGCATCAATAGCGCCATATCATACGCAGTAGAGTAATGATTTTCCGCGTCATCTAACCCGTGCGGATTTGCAAACTCCGTATTTGTCATACCGATTTCTGCCGCTTTTTCATTCATTAAAAAAACGAAGCCTTCAACGCTACCACCAACGTGCTCAGCGATCGCTACCGCCGCATCGTTTCCAGAACGAAGCATAAGCCCATATACTAAATGTTTGAGCGCAATTTTTTCACCAGGCTTTAAATAAACTGAAGATCCTTCTGTACGAACTGCCCGTTCACTTACCGTCACAAGTTCTTCCCATTTTCCCGATTCGATCGCTAAAATGGCGGTCATAATTTTTGTAATGCTCGCAATGCGTCGCTTCGTATGCGCATCTTTTTCAAATAGCACCCGTCCTGTCGTTTGTTCCATTAAAATCGCACTTTTGGCACTAACCGACATCGCTTTCGCTTCATTCGGAAATAGTGAACAAAAAAAACAAAGCGCGATCATCCATATGAACCATTGCCGTCGCATAACACCCTCATCCCTTTGTCCGTTTTGTACAAGTGTATGCGCTAGTCAACGATGTATGACAAAAAGACCGCTACATAGCACGGTCTTTCACTTTTACAAATCGTCGCTCGACATCGTCCCAATTCACGACGTTCCACCATTGTTGAACGTACGTCGCACGATCGTTTTTATATTGCAAATAATACGCATGCTCCCATACATCTAATACAAGGAGTGGAATAGTCGTCCATTGTGTACCACATTGATGTTTTTCCGTCTGTAAAATTTCTAACCGTCCTGCAAATGGTGACCAAACGAGAAGTGCCCATCCATTTCCTTCTACTTGTTTTGCCGCTTCTGTAAAATGTCGTTGAAACGCTTCAAAGTTGCCAAAATCGCGCTCGATTTGTTGAAGTAGCATCCCCGTTGGACGCCCACCGCCACGCGGTTTCATATTGTTCCAAAAAATTGTATGCAAATAATGTCCCGATCCATGAAATGCAGCTTGACCTTCCCAATGTTTTAATAGCGCATAGTCATTTTTTTCACGCGCTTGTTGCATCATTCGCTCCGCCCGGTTTAATCCATCCACATAGCTTTGATGATGTTTTTCATGATGCAAACGCATAATCTCTTCCGCAATATATGGCTCTAATGCATTGTACGCATACGGCAGCTTAGGTAGCGTATGTCCTCCAATCGGCACGCGCTTACGCTGTAATTGTTCATATATGTTTGTCACTTGCCCATGAATGCGTACGACATCTCCACGTTCAAGCTCTAACATTAATTGCTCAACCGCCTCTTCGTCGACAAACGGCTTTATGCGCTCAAGCCACATTTGCACGTTATGAATATATTCGTTCATCTTCACACCTCCTTCGGCATCATATGCAGCAAAAAAAGAAGCTGACACACGCAGCTTCTTTATTGCGATTGAATCATTTTTGTTCGGTAGTCTGTTTCGTAAAACTCGAGCTCTTCCCGCATCGTTTGAAAATCAGCTTCAATCGCATGAAGCAATTGTTGTAACGATTGAGGCGCAGGTTGCCGCAATTTAATCGAATGTCTCCCTGTGTATGCCGAGCGGCTATCTTCATACCATAAATCGCGCTTTGGTGTAAAAAACTCCGCGACACATGAGTGATAAATTTTATATAGTGCCTGTTCTGCAGCAGCTTTCCGAAACGGTTCTTCTTGAAGGACGATGCGACATGCGTCAATCCCTTCTTCGCCATATACAGCTAAACGGCGTAAATCCGCAAGCACCCCTTCATAATAATGGCGGTCGCCCGCACATTCTGCTTGCATTTGTTCAATCGTCGTTTCGTTCAAATAACGAGTAATTTGTGCTACAATGCCACTTAGCAACTGCTCAACTTGCTTTGTTTGGTTAAAAACAACAGTGTTACCCATAGTATCCTCCTTTACGGTTGCGCGATGAATAAAAGCGATGATTTCACATCGTACGCTTGTTGTTTCGCAAGCGATTCAAATACTTCTGGCAATTTGGCAAAGTCGATCGATGAAAAATAGCGACGAAGCTCTTCTTCCTCACTTATATATACACGTTTTCTCATCCGAAGCGATGGATCGACAAGCAAACAGACGAGCGCGACAACATCTTTAAAATATACGTCTTTCCCACCTGCTTGAAATATCGGGTCTTGTTCATACGGCGTCCATTGTGAAAAACGCTCATCGAAATATCGAACATATAACACACGCAACGTCCGCTCCGTTCCATCATCATCAACAAACGTCACTTCCGAACGGTTAAAAAAATCTTCCGACGTATTCGGCTGTGCTTTTTGTAATTCGTACCCATGACAAGAAATAATTTTCACAAACGATACACCCCTTTTTCAACAACGAAGCTACATTTATTTTACCATAAATTACGAATCGTGCGAAAAATTTTATCATTTCTATAACAAAGAAAAAACAGGCGCACAAAGGCACCTGTGTTTGTCTTATTAATTAATCAGCAAAAGAATTTTGTTAAATAAAGGGGATGAACAAATGACAAACGACACTTAGTTATCTTTTCCCCCTTTTTTTACACATAGTGTTTCTTTTAGCATAGAACAATATCTTTGTATCTCATTTTCGTTAACCTCGTAAACATGATAGCCATTTTCTTTCTGCTCCGTAATGAGATTCGCTTGTTTCAAAAGATTTAAATGTCGTGAAACGGTAGCAGCCGTAATATTTAATTGATTTGCCATCTCTTGCGACTTCATTTTTTCTTTATTTGCAATAAACGACAGCATTTTCATACGAACGATTTCAGACAATGCCTTGGAAATATCAACGACATACTGAAGCTGACTTTCATCATACTTCATTTCCATCGGATATCCGATGAGAGAGAGCTTCTTTTCATTAATACAATGTCTCATATCATAAATAATATGAAGTTCACCGAGCCCCCAAACCAAGATGAATTTCGGCGACACAAAATACGAGGGATACAATTTGATCAATTTTGTCTCTTTCGTTGGAAACTGTTCTGGAATTGGGTAATCGTACAACAATTTTCGAACCATTTTCTCTATTCCCGACTCGTTGAGTTCCACTCTCAATCGCTCATTTGCTTGACCCCAGAGAGGGGATAGGATTGGCTCAATATGAACGTAACATTGCCGATAAAATTGTTCCCAAAGATAGGTCAGCTCCCGTAAATACTGCTCATAGTTCTGTGCAAATTCCAACTGTTCGTCATTCACAAATCCGCCCAAAGATGTGATTTTCGAGCGAATCTCATCAAGGGGAGAAGCGGTGTTCGTTAGACAAATCTCGATCTCCTTTTCAGACAAGTAACGACCGAATAAATAATACAAAAATTCATACGGAGATACGCGACCAATATATGACATGAGTTGCGAAAAGGTATGGGGGACGGGCAAATCGACCAAAAATTCCGCCAACTGAGCTCCGTATTCATACCGACCGTAAAACTTTTTCAATAATGATTCATGTTGTTGAAAAAACTCCTCAAAACAAGCAACAGGTAAATGAGTTACACCTTCCATTTTTCCCGATGAAACGTAACACTTCCTTAAACACGCCATCATCTCAAATAAAGAAGAGGTCGATAGTTCTACTTTGCAATGATGATTCACTTCTTCCATTGTATATACAGCCATTCGACATCCCATGCTTTCTGTTTTTATTCTTGAACAATTTGATACTTCAACTGCTTAACAAAATTGTCGCATAACCGCTGGCATTCTTCAACTGTCGATGAACAAATAATCACATGAGCAGAACGTGTATAAGAATCCACCGTTTTCTTTATATGATCCCCTACTTGATAGTAGATGGTCCAATCTCGGATATATTCTCGATTAACTTCTGTGGTAAGGGAAATCTGTCGCAACTCGCCCTCTGGAAACATAAAAAATTTGACAAGGCTTGCCTTTGTATAAATTGGTTTTACATCAAGTGGCACCTGGTTCATATAAGATAAAATTCCTAACTCATATTGATTGAAACCAGACGCTAATTGATGTAAATAAGGAATAAAATCTCCCCCGGGTCTCGTATGCATTTCAATCACCACTGGTCTATCTTCTTCTACATCCCATTTGATCTCGATATGCCCCGGTCCATATTGGACATTTAACAAATGCAACGCTTTCATCACCACTTGTTCAATTTGTTTAACTTTTTGTTGTTCCATTCTCGCAGGCACAATATGCCCAGTCTCAATAAAGTGAGGTTTTCCAGTTGTTTGTTTTTCAGTTATTCCTAAAATGAAATGTTTTCCTCTACAAGAAACCGTCTCCACACTATATTCCGGACCTTTAACATACGGCTCTAAGATCCATTCGTGAGGATGATCTTGATTTCTCTTTAACCATTTTTCCCACTCCTGTTGATCGGAAACATAATCAACCTCTTTACTTCCAAATCCGTCAAGTGGTTTGATGATGGCCGATCTTGAATATGGGAACTTTTTAGGAAGATCAGATGCTTTTCCACTCACAACGTCTAATCGTAATTCTGGATCCCTCCACAAAATCTGGCGCATCAATCCCTTATTCCTCGTATTCACGACTGTTTCGAGTGAATTCGTCGGCAATTGTAGCCTTTCACTAATATAAGCAGCTGTTTCTAGCCCTAATTCTGTAAAACTTACCACGAGCTCTACTGTTTGATATAAATTCATGATTTTCTCAACAACACAAAATACCTCTGTCCTCTCCGCAATATCGTGAACATAAAATACAGCTTTAGCCCACTGTGCTATTTCCTTGTCAATGCTTGAATGCTGATCCGCCACAATAATTGGATGCAATCCACATTTAGACGCTGCTTCCGCTCCGTAGCGACTTGCCCCTAAAATGATGATGTATTTATTCATGTACAATCCCCCATTCTAATAAATCCATTGCTTCTTGTATCGAAGCGATGGCGTTTTCCATACTATCTCCTTCAGCTATGACAAACCCTAATCTTTGGTAGCTGCTTTTAATTTCATTCGCCTTAAAAGGCAACTTCCCTATGCTTATCCTTTTTACTCCCGCTACTTTTTGCGCTTCCTCCATCCCCCTAACCGTTTGATATATCCCCTGCTCAACAGGCAGGATAAACTTAATAGCGGCATAGCGTCGTCTAGTGTTCACTGTTTCTTCATATTTTCCTATGGATTGTAAAACAACATGCCTAATCATATCCACCCCTGTAGCTAATTCTACTAATTCAGGGATACAGTCACCTGCTAGTCTAGGGTTGACTTCAACCAAATATAAGTTGTTTCCGCGAACAAAAAATTCTATATGTGCTGCTCCATAGGTCAATCCCAATAAGTTCAGTAGCCTTTTGCATCTTTCTTCTAAATCATAAAAAGGATTTAATTTCGGACCTGTTACATGTCCACATTCAACAGCGTGAGAACCATACGTTTCTTTTTTCGTAACGGATATTAATTTCCATCCATCAATCGTATATAACATTTCAGCTGAAAATTCTTGACCTTCGATCCGTTCCTCAATCAGCCATTTCCTTTCCAGTACATATCCACGTTCATTACGCTGTCTTTGCCATTCTTCGCGCAGGGACAATTCTAAATCACAACGATTTTGACAAATCGTTACCCCATTACTCCCGCTATCATCCACAGGTTTAATGACACATGGAAACGAGATTTCCAAATTTATGACTTCGTCAGGATGATGAATGATATGGAAATTAGGTTGTAAAAAATATCTAATTTTTTTATTTTTTAGATAATTTCTCATTATATGTTTATAACGAGCTCTTTTCAATGCTTCGATATCGTGACCCCTCACTCCCAAATAACTCGCTAATTCAGCAACTGGGATCAAATGGTAGTCATCGAAAGCAAGGATTCCGGAAAAATTCACCCCAGAGCGTACCATTTCTTCTTTCATCCGCTCCGTATCATACGTGTCGATAATAACGACTTGATCAGCAAAATTCAGCGGATGGTCATCTGTCATGGACTTATATTGTTCTAAATCCATCGTCCAAAAATGGATTTTATAACCTAGTTGTTTAGCGATTTTCATCGCCTTTGTACCAGTACCTGTTGTATTCGTCTCGACAAATAACAAGTGCATCATCGCCAGTCCTTTCTCTCTACTTGATTTTTATTCGTGAAAAAAGACATTTTTCTATATGATAGATGAAGCATATAGCCAATAAAAATCATGGTACTTATCATAGCTAGATAGAAAAAGGTTTTCTGTCCAACATACTCATACAGATTCAGACCAACGAATCCACCGATAGACTCCCACATTCCCCATATTACACCTGATAGTCCAAAAGCCCACGAAGAGCTTAACATCCCCTTTTTTTCTACAATTTGATGATCAACGGTAGGAACCCAAATAATTTCCGCAATGCTGAACAAGATCACACCGACAAAGATGATCCAAAAATGATGTGAAATCCATAGTAAGAAATAAGATATGGTGTTGAGAACTAAGGCTAGCGCATACCAATACTCCAACTTCCATTTCGGCTGTATTTTTGGATAGAAGCCTTGAAGAGCAATAATCGTCATCGCATTTACCGTAAAAAACAATCCAATCGTTTTTCCAGAAAAATATTGAGAAACTACGACAGGAAAAGTCGTAAATAGTTGTGTGTACAAAAACCAAAATAACCCTGAAAAAGCAATAAATCTTACAAAGACAAAAAAATGCGGGTTCGATTTGCTGCTTTTAACGAACTGTACGATATTAATCCCCTTCTCTGCATCTTCAATGATGATGCGAGGTAATAGTAACGAAACACATCCGGCCAAAACATAACAAACAATCGCAGCAATGATGATACCAAAAGAATTCCAATCCAATAACCATCCACCTAATAAAGGGCCAACAGAAGCACCAACGTTGACAGCGACGTTTAATAATGCAAACGCCTGCAACCTCTCGTCTTCCTTTAATAACGAAATATGTGTTTTCAAACTCACATTGTAAAGCGAGATCGATATTCCCAATAGTAACACGATTACAAATATGAATGTATAAGATTGAATGAACGTTAAAATTGTGAGCAACAAAGCCGATCCCCATAAACCAACAATAAGGCTATTTTTAATTCCAAGCTTATTAACAACTCCCCCAACCAATACATTCCCTGCTTTCGATACAAACGTAAACGCTGCCACCACCACACTCATTTCCGTAATATCGAGATTTTTCATTTTCACTAACCATAAAGAAAGTAACGGAACATACACAAAAAAACCGATGGAATTGAAAATTCTGATACTAAACGTTAAAACTCCTTCATTAACTTTAGAAAGCATACATAATCCCTCTCGTCAGCTCTTTACATACTGCTTCAATAATATTAGCTGCTTCACATATATCTTCTTCATTAACATTTCTACTAACCACAATCCTTACTTCATAAGGTAACCAAGGAAATAAAAGTAATCCCTTTTTCTTGCACCTATCGGCAAACTCAAATGAATTGATATGAAAGTTATTCACATGGAAAAAGATCATATTTGTTTCAACGGCATGAGGATCGACATACAGTCCATCTATTTTAGATAGCATCATTGCTAATTTTTTTGCAAGCAGATGATCTGTATGCAAATAGGATATATGATGTTTTAAAGCATACGACGCCGCAGCTGCATACATACCTATTTGATGAAATCCTGCTCCAAATTGTTTTCTATAAATCCTAGCTTTGCTGATCACTTCCTTTTTTCCCATAAGCATCGACCCAAATGGAGCACCAAGTCCTTTTGCAAAACATATACTAAGTGAATCCACAAATTTTGCATAGTTACTTAATGGAATATCCGTTGCTACGTGTGCATTAAACAACCTTGCTCCATCCATATGTAAAGATATGTTCTTCTCTCTCGTGAACTCATACAATTGTTCGATTTCTTTAAGAGGAAATATTTTTCCCTGATAATAGTTAACAGTATTCTCGATAGAAACTAATTGAGGATAAGCATAAAAAGAACCTCTAGGCTTAGAATGAATTAACTCGTCAACATGTTCGACTCTTAAAATGCCATCTTCTGTTCTACATGTATGCAAAACAGCTCTACTTAACATAGCAATTGAAGAACTTTCGTAAAAGTTTATATGATAATTTGTTTCTGTAATCACCTCATTTCCTTCAGTTACTTGTGATTTAATTGCTAATTGATTAGCCATTGTGCCCGTTGGAACAAATAGAGCATCTTCCACACAAAATAATTTTTTACAATATTCCTCCAATTCAATAACACTTCCATCTTCTCCATAACAATCATCACCAACTATCGCATCAGCAATAACCTTTCTCATTTCTTGAGTTGGTAACGTCAACGTATCGCTTCTCAAGTCAATCACTGACCATTCCTCCTCATATAATTACATAATTACATTATTACGTAATTACGTAATTACGTAATAATGTTACTACAGATTCTTTTTTTTGTCAATATTAGAAATTTAAAAATAAAAATAGGATTAATTTCACCCCAGAGTCGTTACTAGAAACCTAACAAATTAATAAAACTTCTTCTCCAAAAAGAAAAACAGGCGCATAAAAGCACCTGTTTACTTTCCTGGCAATATGCCAATTTCGTATAAAAAGATCGCTACACATAACGCACCGATCAGGCTTGAGAGCCAGATGTGCATCTTCACTTTTTTATCCAAAAGATCGTAACGCTTACTCACCTTCCCACTTAATATAAACACAACAGCAACAAAAATAGCGAAAACGGCACTTTGCAAAATTGGATGTAAAATATACGTCTCTACATGGTACTCAACCATTCTTCCAAAAACAAAAATAAAAAGAAGCCCAAAGAAAAAACGAGAACTCATCCCCCATCACCTTTGATTTACTCATTCACTTCTTGCAGTTGTTCGTTTAGACGTTCGAAAAATAAGTCGGCTTCGCGTTCTTCTTCTTGTTCGTCCCATTCTGGAAGAGGCGGAAGTTCGTCTAACGTCTTTAAGCCAAAGTAGTCTAAAAACTCTTTCGTCGTCCCATATAAAATCGGGCGACCTGTTCCTTCTGCGCGGCCTACTTCTTTAATTAACGCTTTTCCTAATAAGGTTTGAAGCGGCTTATCGCTTTTGACACCGCGAATTTGTTCAATTTCCGCACGCGTAATTGGTTGGCGGTATGCGATGATCGCTAACGTTTCAAGCGCAGCTTGTGATAACGATGACGTCGCTGGTGACTCAACAAGCTTTTGCAAATATGGCGCGCATTGTTTTTTCGTCACAAGCTGAAGCGTTCCTGCCATCTCAACGACCATAATGCCGCGTTCCGCTGTTTCATACATATGCTTCAATTGCTGCACAAGCTCATATACACGTTCTTCTTGTATATCAAGCACATCAGCCATTTGTTTATACGTCAATCCTTCTTCACCTGCTGCAAACAATAACGCTTCCATAATCGCTAATTCATTCATATCGATCACCTTTTCGTCGAATATATAAATCAGCAAAATTGTTTTCTTGTTCAACAATAATTTCGTTTCGTTTCATCAATTCAAGCAAAGCTAAAAACGTCACGACAATTTGTTCGCGATCGTCATACGGAAATAAATCGTAAAAGTTCATTCGCTCTCCATGTTTTAATATGTGTAAAATCTCTTCCATCCGCCGTCCGATCGGAATTTCTTGACGTGCTACTTTCGTATGAAGTGGCTTTTGTAATTTTTTTCGCCGCAACAATTTCGCAAGCGCCCCAAGCATATCGTACAAATCGACATCAAGTGCGAGCGGTGCACCGTTTGACGCATAAGCGGTTAAATCGCTTGGCGGCTTCGTAAATAAGAGCGCTCGCTCTTCTTCTCGCTCGCGCAACTGTTTCGCCGCTTCTTTAAACTTTTTATACTCGATTAACTGTTGCATTAATTGCTCACGCGGGTCTTCTTCGATAAAAAATTCATCATTCTCAAGCGTTTCTTCATGTTTAGGTAACAACATTTTACTTTTCATTTCAATAAGCGTCGCCGCCATTACTAAATATTCGCTCGCTACATCAAGCTGCAATTCTTTCATCGCGTGAATGTAAGCCATATATTGCTCGGTAATTTGCGCGACAGGAATATCGTAAATATCAATTTCATAGCGATGAATTAAATGTAACAACAAATCAAGCGGTCCTTCAAATTGATCTAATTTCACATGATAATGCACATCGATCCCACCTTTGTTCATAACCAATAGTATAATATAAGTATGCATATGAAAAAAAGGGGGCTTTCACTTGTATCCGAAGGCATATATCGAATATTTACTTCATTTTCACGCTACGCGCGATTATTTTGAATGTCATGAAGTGCTAGAAGAACATTGGAAACAAACAGGCGAACATGTATGGGTCGGCTTTATTCAACTCGCAGTTGGGATGTATCATTATCGCCGAGGAAATATTGCGGGGGCAAAACGAATGTTTACAAAAGCATTGAACGCATGCGAAAGAGAAAAACAAGCATATGAAGCGTTAGGCATACATGCAGAACAACTTATTGCGCTTATTCATACATATGTAGAGCGAATCCATCATGGACAACCGTATGAAAGCTCTTACTTGCCGATCATTGATGCTTCCTTATTACACACATGTCAACAACAATGTGGGCAACAAAGGCTTGTATGGGGAGAAAAAAGCGATATGACAAACGAGTATCTCATTCATAAACATAAGTTGCGCGACCGAAGTGATGTCATTGCTGAACGCGAACGACAAAAACAAAAAAGACAGGGGCGTTGATCCCTGTCATTGTTCGCATTTATCCAAAAATGGAGCGGTCATGTCATTGGCACATAACGACTTATTTGGATACAATTCTTTTAATGCTTTCACCATTTGTTTTCCTATTCCTTGATGGCGATGGGACGGATTAACGCTAATATGCTGCACTTCAACCGCATGTTCGCGCACGATTGCACCGATGATGCCAATAAAATCTTCTTCTTGCTTCCATAAAAACAGATGCCAATCGTCGTTAGTCTCGTAGTTTTTCATCGTTTGTTGAAGCTGTTTTAAGTCTTTTTCATTTGGCATAAACGACAAAAGACCCATCGCAATTTTCTCATAGTTTTTTCGATAGCGAACTAGCATACGAATCCCTCATTATCGACAAGACTTATTGTTTACTCGCTATTGCTATTATAAACGGTCTTGTCGCTTTTTTAAACATTTTTTAAGAAAATGTGCGCATGACATTCGCCATCTCAATGGCGCTAAGAGCGGCCTCCCAACCTTTATTTCCGGCTTTTGTCCCAGCACGCTCAATCGCTTGTTCAATCGTATCTGTCGTCAGCACACCAAAAATAACCGGAACGCCTGATGAAAGCGCTGCATGGGACGTTCCTTTCGCCACTTCATTACATACATAATCGTAATGGCTCGTTGCTCCGCGAATGACGGCGCCAAGCGTAATAACTGCATCATATTTTTTCGACTCCGCCATTTTTTTCGCGACAAGCGGGATTTCAAACGCCCCCGGCACCCAAGCGACATCAATATGTTGTTCCTCTACTCCGTGGCGCTTTAAGCCATCAAGCGCACCGCTTAGCAATTTGCTTGTAATAAATTCGTTAAATCGTGCAACAACGATGCCTACTTTTAACCCTGTTCCAACTAAATTTCCTTCATATACGTTCATCTCATTCTCCTCCTTAAAAGTGCAACATATGTCCTAGCTTTTCGTATTTTGTGCGCAAATAGCGCTCGTTATGGCGTTTCGCTGGCATTTGCAATGGAACGCGCTCAACGACTTCTAAGCCGTATCCTTTCAATCCGGTAATTTTGCGTGGATTGTTCGTCAATAAACGCATTTTTGTGACACCTAAATCTTTTAAAATTTGCGCACCGATTCCATAGTCGCGCAAATCTGGCGCAAAGCCTAATTTTTCGTTCGCTTCTACCGTATCATATCCTTGTTCTTGCAACTTATAGGCGCGCAATTTATTTAACAAGCCGATGCCGCGACCTTCTTGGCGCATATATAACAATACCCCGCGACCTTCTTCTTCGATTTGCGCTAATGCGGCATGAAGTTGCGGGCCACAATCGCAGCGATGCGAGCCGAATACGTCACCTGTTAAACATTCCGAATGAACGCGCACGAGCACAGGTTCATCTGGGATGATTTCTCCTTTGACGATGGCGATATGTTCTTTCCCGTCTAACGTATTTGAATATCCGATCACTTTAAATTCGCCAAAATCGGTTGGTAACGTAATTTCGACTTCGCGTTTGACGAGCTTTTCTTTCCGGTTGCGATAGGCGATTAAATCTTTAATCGTAATCATTTTCATATCAAATTTTTCAGCGATTTGTTTCAAATCAGGTACGCGCGCCATCGTTCCATCATCTTTTATAATTTCGCAAATGACGCCTGCCGGTTTCGCCCCGCAAAGACGGGCTAAATCGACAGCTGCTTCCGTATGTCCAGCGCGGCGCAATACCCCACCTTTTTTCGCAACAAGCGGAAAAATATGACCTGGTCGTTTAAAATCGCTTGCTTTTGCTTCTGGATTGAGCATTTCTTGAATCGTCAACGAGCGTTCAAATGCGCTAATGCCTGTTGTTGTCGCTTTATGGTCAATACTGACAGTAAATGCTGTGCCATGAGCATCTGTATTATGATTGACCATTGGCGTTAAATCGAGCCGATCAGCTAGTTCTTCGGTAATCGGCACACATACGAGGCCACGACCGTGTGTAATCATAAAGTTAATGACTTCCGGTGTCGCTTTTTCAGCAAGCGCTACAAAATCACCTTCGTTTTCACGGTCTTCGTCATCGCAAACGATAATAATTTTTCCTTGCATTAAATCGTAAATCGCTTCTTCAATCGTATGAAACATCGCGCTCACTCCTTATATCCGTGCTCTTGTAAAAATTGCATCGTCAATCCTTCACGTTTACCGCTGACGAACTGTTCAACATATTTTCCAATGATATCACATTCAATATTGACAACATCACCGACTTTTTTTGCTCCTAAAATCGTCGCTTCACGCGTATGCGGAATGAGCGAAATCGTAAACGTTCGATCCGTTAAACCGAAAATCGTCAAGCTTGTGCCATCGACAGCAACAGAGCCTTTTAAAATCATATATTTACGCAAATGACTTGGCACTTCAATGTCATAATAAACAGCGTTTGCGACAGGTTGTTTACGCACGATGCGTCCGATGCCATCGACATGCCCCGAAACGAAGTGTCCGCCAAAACGACCGTTTGCTGCCATCGCCCGCTCTAAATTTACTTTTGCTCCTACTGTAAGCGTGCGAAGCGATGTTGCCCGGACCGTCTCAGGCATGACATCGACAGTAAAGAAGCGATCTGTAAATGACGTCACCGTTAAACAAACGCCATTGACCGCAATGCTGTCACCGAGCTGTACATCTTGTAACACTTTTTGTGCCCCGATCGTCAAAACGATCGCTTCCCCTGTTTGTTTCATTTGTTGAATCGTGCCAATTTCTTCAATAATTCCTGTAAACATCGCGATCATCCTTTAGCAACGATTTTTATATCTGATCCGATCCTTTCGACATGTTTCACTTGCAAGCGAAGCGCATCTATCATTCGTCCAAAACCTTCCCCACCAACAGCGGAAGGCGCTTCGTTCCCCCCAATTAATGTGGGGGCGATATATGCCAACACTTGTTGCACGGAACGGGAACGTAAAAAGCTGCCGTGCACATGTGCGCCACCTTCAACAAATATGGACATGACGTTGCGCTTACCAAGTTCAAGTAAAAGTGTTGGAACATCAATTTTATTTTCATTCATACGAATGATTTGTACACCTGCATGTTCATATGGCTTCATTTGTTCTTCTGTGACGTGATGGCCGACGACGATCCATGTTGGCGCCATTCGGTCTGTGACAACATTCGCATGAAGCGGTGTGCGCAAATGCGTATCGAGCACAATACGAATCGGTTGCTTCCCTTCATGACCGAAACGAACGGTTAAACTCGGATCGTCCGCTAAAATCGTGCCAACACCGACAACGATCGCATCGTGCATCCGTCGCTCGCGATGCACGTCACGCCGCGCATCTTCCGACGTAATCCATTTGCTTTCACCTGTTTTCGTTGCAATTTTTCCATCTAAACTCATCGCATACTTTAACGTCACATACGGTGTTTTCGTTGAAATATAATGAAAAAACATTTCGTTTAACGCATCCGCTTCTTCTTTCAACACCCCGACGGTGACATCAATTCCCGCTCGCCTTAATTTTTCAATGCCTTTTCCTGCAACGAGCGGATTTGGATCCGTTGTCGCCACAACGACACGCTTCACCTTTTTTTCAATTAACAAATCGGCACAAGGAGGCGTCCTTCCATAATGACTGCACGGTTCAAGCGTCACATAAACAGTTGCTCCTTCCGCTTTCTCGCCCGCCATGCGTAGCGCATGTACTTCCGCATGCGGTTCCCCTGCTTTCAAGTGCGCCCCAAAGCCGACAATTTCACCATTTTTTACAACAACTGCGCCAACAAGCGGATTTGGTGAAGTTTGTCCCCGTGCCGATTCCGCCAATTGTAACGCCAAGCGCATATATCGTTCGTCCATATCACACCACCTTTCCAGCATGAATAAAAAACCCTAGGAACGACGTCCTAGGGCAAGATGTATGTAAAGATCGCCTTTTTTGCATAGCAAAAATAACCCATCGCCAAGCTTATTTTTTCCAATAAGTGACGTGAGTTTTGGCAATCCTTCTCCCATCCAGACTATACTGTCGGCTCCGGAATCGCACCGGATCATGCCTTAACGGCTCGCGGGCTGAGAAACATCTGTTTCATTACCGCCGGTCGGGAATTTCACCCTGCCCCGAAGGATGCGTTTATTCCATTTTTATTCATTATAGCACAATAAAACGAAATGTCTATGATTTTGCTATAACTAGCCAATACACGACTCCCCAAATGAAGCTAACAAACAAAAGGATGAAAAATAATACCCAGTTTTTTTTCATCTCTTCATCTTCCTTTTATTGTTCGTCCCACACTTTCACTTCTTTCATCACATCACCATTTTTCATCGCTTTGACAACATCCATTCCAGCCGTCACTTGACCAAATACTGTATGTACACCATCTAAATGTGGCTGTGGCTCATGACAAATAAAGAATTGACAACTTCCCGTATGACGACCGCGATGCGCCATCGATATCGCACCTTCGATATGTTTATGTGGATTGTTATCTGTTTCACAAGGAATCGTGTAACCTGCATCCCCTGTTCCATTTCCAATTGGGCAACCACCTTGGCTCACAAATCCCTTAATGACGCGATGAAATGTCAATCCGTTATAAAATCCTTCATTCGCTAACCTTTCAAAATTCGCAACTGTTGTTGGCGCTTCGTTTGGGAATAGTTCAAATTGCACCTTTCCACCATTCTCCATTAAAATGTATCCTTTTTTCTTCATGAAACTTTTCCACCTTTCTATCGTAAAAACAAATGTAGCTTCATTTTACTATATTTCGCTTCTATATTCACGCAAATGTTTGTACAATAGTACAGAAGGAGACTGAAGGAGGGCATGAAATGAAGAAGTGGTTTACGATATTTATTTTATTACTGTTTATGATTCCATCGGTTAGTTTAGCTGATGCGATTGAAGGAGATGTCATTATTACGCTCGGAGAAAATTTAACAGAACAGCAAAAGCAACAAATATTAAAAGAGATGAATGCACCAGAGAACGCGGAAATGATTACGGTCACAAATGCAGAAGAGCATAAATATCTCGGTGACATTATTCCAAAAGGACAAATCGGAACGAAGGCGATTTCGTCATCAAAAATTACAATTGGAGCACCAGGTTCGGGGTTGCAAGTTGAAACAAATAACATTAACTGGGTAACAAAAGAAATGTATATGAATGCACTCATTACCGCAGGGGTGAAAGATGCAGTCATTTATATTACTGCACCGTTTCCTGTATCAGGGACAGCTGCGTTAACAGGGTTAATGAAAGCGTACGAACTTTCATCAAATGAGGTCATTCCTGATGAAGTAAAAAAAGTAGCAAACGAAGAAATGGTAAAAACAGCGCAACTCGGCGAATCAATCGGAAACGATAAAGCGGTCGCGCTGCTTGCAAAAATTAAAGAAGAAATAGCGAAAAATCCACCGCAAACAGATGCGGATATGCGTGCACTCATTGAGAAAATCGCTCAAGAGCTTGGCATTACGTTAACAGAGGACGAAATAAACAGCTTGCTTTCTTTATTCAATAAAATGAAAAACGTCAACATTGATTGGAATCAAGTAAACGAACAGCTTGCTCAAGCGAAAGACAAGCTATCTGCTTTTTTACAAACGGAAGAAGGTCGGACGTTTATTCAACGCATCGTTGACATTTTGCGCGAAATATGGAATGCCCTTCGCGGAGCATTTGGATCATAAAAATAACCGAGGTTGTCGCCTCGGTTATTTTTTCACTTTCGTTCTTAATGGCAAATCAAGGCGAATTAAATCTTCATACGTTTCACGCTTTACAACAACCGTTGCCTCGCCATCTTCAACAAATACGACGGCTGGACGCGGAATGCGGTTGTAGTTATTTGCCATTGCATAGCCGTAAGCACCGGTACAAAAAACAGCTAAATGGTCGCCTGGTTGGGCCTGCGGAAGCGGTAAATCCCAAATGAGCATATCACCTGACTCACAACATTTCCCCGCAATCGCTACCACTTCTTCACAACGGTCATGCATCCGATTTGCTAGCACCGCTTCATATTTCGCTTCATATAGCGCAGGCCGAATGTTGTCGCTCATTCCCCCATCTACCGCAACGTATTGGCGAACGTTTGGCACTTCTTTACGGGAACCGACCGTATAAATGGTTGTTCCAGCATCCCCGACAAGCGAACGACCCGGCTCAATCCAAATTTCCGGGAATGGCAGATGAAACGATGTCACATTTCTTTTCACTTCTTCAATAATTTGTTCCACGTATTGTTCAGGTGCGAGCGGGTCATCTTCTTTCGTATATCGAATGCCAAAACCGCCACCAAGATTGACAACTTGCGCAGTAAAATGATACGTATCACGCCATACAGCAAGTTTTTCAAATAATTTCTTTGTCGCAAGCACAAAACCCGTCGCATCAAAAATTTGCGAGCCAATGTGACAATGAATGCCGAGTACATGAACATGTGGGGAAGCCAGAGCACGTTGCAACGCTTCATCCGCTTGTCCGTTATGCAAATCAAATCCGAACTTTGAGTCTTCTTGACCTGTTAAAATATAGTCATGTGTATGAGCTTCAATTCCAGGTGTGACACGTAATAAAATCGGCATCGTATATTTATGAGTATGACAAAGCTGTTGTAGCATCTCTAACTCATAAAAATTATCGACGACGATACAACCAATTTTCGCTTCGATCGCCATTTGTAACTCTTCTTCACTTTTATTATTTCCGTGAAAATGGATGCGTTCTACAGGAAATTTAGCAGCTAACGCCGTATATAACTCGCCACCAGAAACAACATCAAGCGACAAACCTTCTTGTTCCATTAATTGCACGATCGCTATTGTCGAAAATGCTTTACTTGCATAAGCGACTTGCGCGCGCACACCGTGTTGATCAAACATTCGTTTAAATGCTCGCGCGCGTTCTCGAATAAGGGCAACATCGTAAATATAAAGCGGTGTTCCATATGTGCGAGCAAGTTCAATCGTATCGACACCACCAATTTCTAAATGACCCCGTTCATTAATTCGCATCGTTCCGTGCATAATTATACATTCCCCCTGATGATTCCGAAATAATTAAAGAAAACGTACCATAAATTTTGGTACGTTTCAACCTTTTTATGTTGGCTGCTTTTGCTTATTTTGTGGATGCACAATGCTCGGTCGAATCGATGAACCAGCCACAGATCGTCGCACAATAATTTGCATAAACGCCCCCGGATCAAATGGGATAAACGGCCATAAATATGGAGTATTTAACGAGCGAATGTTTGCAAGGAAAAGTAAAAACACCGTAACGCCAATCATAAACCCAGGAACACCGAACAAAGCAATAACAACTAAAAATAAAAGGCGAAAAATTTTATTTGCAATGCTTAATTCATAGCTCGGTGTCGCAAAAGAACCGATCGCTGCGACAGATACGTATAAAATCACCTCCGGTACAAACAGCCCAACATCAATCGCGATTTGTCCAATTAACGCTGCTGCAATTAAGCCCATTGCTGTGGAGAGAGGTGTTGGAGTATGGATTGCAGCCATACGTAAAAACTCAATACCAATATCAGCAATGAGAAGTTGCACAAAAATCGGGATGTTTGTTTTTTCATTTGGACCAATATATGCTAATTTCTCAGGTAATAACGATGGGTCAAGAACAAATAAAAACCAAAGAGGAAGTAAAAAAAGTGAAGCAAAAATACCTAAAAATCTTACCCAACGCACAAACGTCCCCACAGCTGGCGATTGCCGATATTCTTCTGCATGTTGAACGTGATGGAAATACGTCGTTGGTGTAATAATGACGCTTGGCGACGTATCAACCATAATAATGACATGCCCTTCTAACAAATGAGTGGCCGCGACGTCAGGTCTCTCTGTATAACGAACGAGCGGGTATGGGTTGTATCCTTGTTTCACTAAAAATTCTTCAATCGTTTTATCTGCCATCGTTAACCCATCAATTTGAATTTCGTTTAATTCCTTCTTAATGAGTTCAACAAGCCCCGGATCGGCCACGTCTTGAATATATGCGATACAAATGTCCGTTTTTGACCGCTCACCTACTTGCATCATTTCAAAGCGAAGCCGTTCATCGCGAATGCGTCGACGCGTGAGTGCCGTGTTAACGACAATATTTTCAACATACCCATCGCGCGCCCCACGCACCACTTTTTCTGTATCTGGTTCCTCAGGCGAGCGACCTGGATAACTGCGCACATCGACAGCAAACGCTTTCGTCTCTCCATCAATAAACAATAAAATGAGACCGGTTAACAAAAAGTCAACCGCTTCATCTAAACTTTTTACAGGATTCACTTGTTGGTGAACGAGACGATTTTCGATAATTTCAAGTAACTTAGCTGGTTGGCGCTCACGATCGTTTACTTGAACGAGCATTTCAAGCAGCTCAATAATATATTGCGTATCACAAAGTCCGTTACAATAATATAAGTGGACATCTGTTTTTAAAATGTGTAGCTTACGCACACCTAAATCGAAGCTCGTTCCGACCCCGATTGCGTCTTTGAAAAACTGTTCGTTTTCATTCAACTTCGGAGAAATCGGTGTGTAACTTTCTATTTTCATCATGTTTGCTCCTTTCGAGAATATATTCAATCGCTTTGCGAGTAATGCGACAACCGCTACGAATGTCATCCCGACGTCTCATCTTTCCGATATCCCCAACTCCGACGACGATCGGAATTGATAATTGATCTAAACAATATACCGTATCTCCATTCACTCGGCCAAACTCCCATTCTGGAATGCCTTCTTTATCGACACCGTATGTTGTCAAATTCCCATCATAATCGACACAAACATCGACTTTTGTCCATTCTTGATTATTCGTGTCAGACGCAACAGCAACCGCTCCGAGCACATCAATTTGTTCATGTGTCGCAACATAACGGAGCGCTTGCTCACCAGCTCCTTCACCAATAACGCCACTATCATCAAACATGACAAAAACAGGGTCATATGGCGTCTGTAAAATAAGGTCAACAAGCTGTTTCCCTGTTAACCGCGATGGATTGCCTTGCGATTGGCTAATACAACGAGCACCAAGCTGCTTTGCCAGCTTCTCAAGCGCACGTTGTACATGTTGATCACCATCTGTCACTAAAATGACTTTCCTTTTTTTCATTCGATCCTTCCTCTCGGTCTACAAACGATAGCGGTCATCCATGCGACAAAAATCGGAAATGAAATGAAAAAGATGACATTTGTAAAGTCCCCCGTTTTTACCGCTTGTATACAAGAAGCACCAACATGAACAAGCGTCATCTCGATCCCAGCATGCGCAAATAACTGCATAAGATCATATAAACTCATTGCTTCGATCGCCATACCGATGAACAACAATATCGTCATCATGCGAATAAACGACCATTTTATAAGCAATAATTGCCCAATAAGTGATAACATACCGCCAACGAGAAATGCGTATACGTACGTTTCCATCTTTACGTCACCGCTTCAATCGCAATCGCATGAGCGATCGCTGGAATGCTTTGATTTTGTTTCACCATCGTACTATTAAATAATGCTCCTGTCGCCACAACGAGCATCGTCTTTATTTTTTTCTCTCTCATTTTCTCAAGAAAATAACTATACGCCACAACGGCGCAACATGCACACCCACTTCCGCCTGCAAATGCTTTTTGTTCCGCGTCGTAAATGAGCACACCACAATCATCATATCGCTCACTTAAGTTCATGCCCGTATCATGGCATAGCGACTTCAATTCACTACTTCCAACTTTCCCTAAATCTCCCGTGACAATAACATCATACGCTTCAGGCGAAAGTCCACAGTCTATCAAATGTTGTCTAATCGTTGCAAACGCTGCCGGTGCCATCGCTCGTCCCATATCGAGTGGATCGGTCACCCCGCTATCAATGACCCGTCCGATCGTTGCGGCGCGAATGCGAAAAGGGGAACGTGTCGTACCTAATAGTGCTGCCGCTCCCCCTGTCACAGTCCACGATGCACTTTCCCCTTTTTGAACACCGATTGTCGTCGGAAAACGAAACTGCCGCTCAGCTGCACCGTAGTGACTGCTTGTGGCAACTAATACACGACGGGCAAATTCACCGTCAATAAACGTGCTAGCTACGAGCATCGCTTCCGTAATCGTTGAACAAGCACTAAATACGCCTAAAAAGGGAAGGTCTAATTCACCTGCAACATAATTTGCAGTGACCGTTTGATTAAGTAAATCCCCTGCGATAAATAAATCAACATTTTGTGTTTGTACGTTTCCTTTCATTAAACAAACTGTAATCGCTTCTTTCATAAGGCGACGTTCAGCTAGCTCCCAACTTTGTTCACCACAATATAAATCGTCGTATGCGCGATCAAATGATGAACCAAGCGGACCTTCGCGCTCCTTTGGCCCCACGACAGTGCCAACTGATTCAATATAAATGTTTTTATCAAACACAATCGTTTGTGCCCCTACTCTTTTCATCTAAGTCCCCCTCATAAAAACAATGCTGCAACATATGATGCTACAATTAACGTGACAATGATGCTTCCTCCAACAGAAAGCATATGCTCTGTTGCTCCTTCATTGCGATGTTCAAGGGCACTAGCACTCCATATGTTTGCTAAACTCATCATCGGCACGATCATTCCCGCTCCTGCAAATTGCGTCAATCGGCGATACAATCGATTCGGTGTAAATATCGCAGCACATACGATGAGCGTCCCATTCATCCAACGAATCGCCTCCTCTTCATTCATCTGAAACCATATACTGTACATATCATGAAGCGCCTGTCCAACGACTGCAATGAATCCTCCGAACAAAAATGCTTTTCCCATCTGCTTCCCCCTTATCGATTCACGAAATATATCCAATGAAAAAGAGAGCCTGCTACTTTACCAAATACCATGGCCATGAGTAAAACGACAATTTGTTCGTCAATGCCGAGCCGTTTAGCTAAAATCGGGAAAACATTTAATACTTCCGTTAATGCAGCTGCAAGCATGCCGACAAATACACCGCTAAACAGCCCAATAGCGCCTGCCAAAATAGGAGAAAAAGAAAAAAGAGGATCGCGCAAGCTCATCCAGCTGCTTACGACCGCCCCAAGTACAACGCCCCATTCGTACGTTGCAATCCATTTCATCGTTTTAGTTAGTTGTGTTAAGCGCGGGATGACGCCAAGCACAGTTAAAAATGCGACAAAACCAGAGCCGACAGCTAATCCTCCTGCCAATCCGACAAACGCTACAACGAATTCACGAATCATCATCCATTCGCCTCATCGCTTCTTTATTTTCATGCATAATGACGTATTGATCGAGCGACTGCTGATATTGAAACATTTCGACTTCAAGCGGGCTCGGCTCTTCATTAATTCGCTTTTTAAAAAAATGGTTAAAAAATAAAATCATACCGATACCAAGCCCAAGTGAATACGGAATTTGAAACCATAATGGTTTTTCTACGTCCTTTCCTGTAATGACCCGATATAACCGTTGTTGCACTTGTTGCATGCTTACATCTTCATGAAAGTTCATAATCGCAAGCCCCGATCCGACAAACAAAAGAAGCCAAACGATCGGGACGTACAAATACCCCCATCGTTTTTTTTCATAAACGACTTCAACGATCGTTTGCGACGGTCCGAGCGACTGAATGTCATCATGAGGTGCAACGGCCATTAATACTTTCATCACATGCATCACATCAATAATGACAATGTTACGATCTTTCTTTTGTACTGTATAAATGGGAGTTTGTACAATATCGTCGATTCGTTTGTTTGCGACGACTTGTGCTACATCTCCTACCCGAATCGTTGCGTTCGGTTGTACTTGGACACGATGACGCATTTTCAAAAAAATCGTTTCTTTCATACCCACACCTTGCTTCCATCATTGTATTCGTAGTATGACATATGAACGTTCCCTATATGCATAAGAAAAGCCCGAACGGACTTATTCATCCATTCGAGCTTTCATTTGTTGCAATATTTTTTTCTCTAAACGAGACACTTGCACTTGAGAGATGCCTAATCTAGCTGCCACTTCTGATTGGGTTTGGTCTTTATAATAGCGCAAGTAAACGATGAGCCGTTCCCGTTCATCTAACTCTTCCATCGCCTTTTTTAACGCAATTTTGTCAAACCAAACGTCTTGCTCATCTGCAATTTGATCGAGCAGCGTAATCGGATCGCCATCGTTTTCATATACCGTTTCATGAATAGACGTCGGTGAACGGACCGCTTCTTGGGCTAGTACAACATCCTCGGGTGAAATTTGTAAAAACTGTGCGATTTCATTCACCGTTGGAACGCGACCGTTTTGTTTCGATAATTCGTCCTTTGCTTTTCTAATTTTATTGCCAATTTCTTTTAATGAACGACTCACTTTGACAGCCCCATCATCACGAATGAATCGTTGAATTTCCCCAAGAATCATCGGTACCGCATACGTTGAAAACTTGACATCGTAAGATAAATCAAACTTATCGACCGACTTCATTAAACCGATACAACCGATTTGAAACAAATCTTCAGGCTCGTATCCGCGGTTTAAAAACCGCTGCACAACCGACCAGACAAGCCGCATATTTTTTTCGATAATCTCATCGCGCGCCTGCTGATCGCCTTGCTGACTCCTCCGAATCAACTCTTTGATTTCATGGTCTTTGACAGCTTGTACCTCGACATCCATAGGCACGTCTCCCTTAATTACATAGCGCTTTACTTTTCGTTAAATGCTTAATCAACTCCACAGTCGTTCCTTCATTCACTTTAGAATAAATGTTCACTTCATCCATAAAGTTTTCCATGATCGTAAATCCCATGCCGGAACGTTCGAGCTCTGGCTTCGTCGTAAATAACGGTTGCCGCGCTTCTTCAACATTTTCAATTCCTTTTCCATGATCGCGAATCGTTAAATGGACGGTATGTCCTTCAATAATCACAGAAATATATACAACGCCACTTGGATCATTTTCGTAGCCATGAATAATCGCATTTGTCACCGCTTCAGATACAACAGTTTTAATTTCCGTTAACTCGTCAAGCGTCGGATCGAGTTGCGCAACAAACGCTGCAACTGTCACACGCGCAAATGATTCATTTTGGCTGAGGGCGGAAAATTGAAGGTGCATTTCATTTCTCATTCACGCCACCCCCAACGTTTGTAATGCAAATTGTTCATTTACTTCTAAACGAATAATTTTAAACAATCCTGACATATCAAATAAGCGTTTAATGGATGGAGAAACGGAACAGACGATCATTTCTCCACCCATACGTTGTATTTGTTTATATCTTCCTAAAATAACACCTAACCCTGAGCTATCCATGAACGTTAACTCATTCAAGTTTAAAACGATCGCTTGAATTCGCTCTCGTTCTAATACATCCGTGATAGCTGCGCGCAACTGTTCGGCTGTATGATGGTCTAGTTCGCCAGCTAATCGAACAAGCAATACGTGTTGTTTCACTTCCAACTGAATCGATAAACTCACTATCGTTTCCTCCTTATCCGTTTAGGTTAAGGAAGAATTCGATTTGTTTATGCGTCAATCCTTCTTATTGACAAAACTAGTCGTCATTCGTCTCATTTCGTCAAGATGTGCGTGAGAAGGAGCGAAACATTCGTTTAAACAATTCCCACATATTTGCTTCTTCTACTGGCTCTTTCGCCACTAAAGAACTTTTAGCGATAACCGCTCCATCTTTTTTTATAACGAGCGTGCCGAGCACCTCCCCTTTTTTCACAGGGGCTTTCACTTTCTCATTTAACTTCCATTTCGTTTGTACTGATTCAGATTTTTCTCCTTTTTTCAATAGGACAGAAATCGGTTCAGATGTCACGGCGGCGACTGCCTTTTTCTTTCCTTTGCTGACAGGGAGCAGCGCAATCGTCTCGCCTTTTTTATAAAGCGGCTTCGTTTCGTAATGACTAAATGCATAATCTAACATTTTCGTAATTTGTGCATTTCGCGCCTTTGGCGTCGGCGCTCCAAACACAACAGCAATAACGCGCATATTCCCTTTTTTCGCCGTCGCTGTTAAACAATATTTTGCTTCGCTCGTGTAACCCGTTTTTAAACCATCAACACCTGGATAAAATTTCACAAGTCGATTTGTATTGACGAGCCAAAATTTTTTATCTGTATGCTCTCGTAAATAATCTTCATACGTACCTGTGTATTTTGTAATTAAATCATATTTCAATAACTCTTTTGCCATCATCGCCATATCATATGCTGTACTATAATGATTTTTCGCTGGTAAACCTGTCGTATTTTCGAATGCAGTATGCTTTAAACCAAGTTCCCTTGCTTTTTCGTTCATCATATGAACAAACGCTTCCTCTGATCCTGCAATTCGTTCTGCTAATGCCACCGATGCATCATTGCCTGATCCGATCGCCACACCTTTTAGTAAATCGTCAACCGTCATTTCTTCTCCTGGTTCAAGAAAAATTTGCGAACCGCCCATCGATGCAGCATATTCACTCGCACGTACCCGTTCATCTAACTTCAACTTTCCTTGATCAATTGCTTCCATAACGAGAAGCATCGTCATAATTTTTGTCATGCTCGCAGGTGGAAGCGGCTCATAGGCATTTTTTTCATACAAAATAGCCCCTGTATCGCGTTCAATTAAAATAGCAGATCGCGCTTCAGTCGCTAATTCAACTTTCGGTTGTTCCGCATGCACGGATACGATCGGAATAAATAATAACGCGATGGCAAGCACATAAAAAAATCGCTTCATCTCCAACCCTCCATTTCTTTATACTTGCCATCTTTTCCATTTTTTATTTTTTATATACATTAAAAAAGTCGGATCATCCTCTTGTATATAGGACGTCCGACTTGTGCATTCACGAAAGTAAAATATGAACGGCAGTCAATATTCCGGCAATCGATAGTAAACTAATATGTGCAACCCGAACAACGTTATTTCTTCTTTGCTTTAAGAGAATAAAACCAACGAGCGTCGCCATCGCTATTAGCATCGTTGCAATCCCGCCGACATATTCCCTTATCCCTAACTCTTCTTCGGATATATACATTAGCCCACCGTGGGAGAGCATAAGAAGGAAGGCAACGATGCCAGCTCGTACATGCCACTTCCCTAACATCCTTAACGTAAAGGTGACGAGCGATTTACCTTTTGGAAACATTTTTGACAAATGACTCGCTTGACGTCTAAATGGAAAAAGTATTCCAGAAAACGAAGCAATCATAATCGCCCCCCACCCTAACATCTCCCCTACTTCTTCAAAAACTTCTTCTTCGCTCTCGCCATATTGCTCATGAAACTTCGTTTCATCATCAGCGAAAACGATATTCGACGAATGCATTACAAAATAAAGAGATAAACAAAATAACAACACTGAAACGATCGAACTTGCTCGTCTTCTCATTCATTTTCCCCCGCTTTATGCGTGTATTTGTGGAAGTGTGATAACGAACCGACTTCCTTCTCCTACTTTGCTTTCCACAGTAATCGTGCCATGATGAGCATCGACAATCCATTTGGCGATCGAAAGTCCGATACCATTTCCTTGCTGATTTCGTGATCGCGATTGATCAACGCGGTAAAAACGTTCGAAAATAAAAGGCTGGTGTTCCGGCGGGATTCCTATTCCGGTGTCACTCACTTCGATTTCTACTTTGCTTTTATCGTCACGAACCGTAATCGTTATTTTTCCGTTTTCAACGTTATACTTTATCGCATTATCAAGCAAAATAAACAATAGTTGAGCAATTCTTTCTTTATCTCCATAAATCGTGACATGTTCTCGTACATTTGCATCGCACGTAATATTTTTTTCTTCAGTTAACATTCGACATTTTCTCATCCATTCGTCGATTATTGGCGCTAAAGCAAATTTCTCTTTCGTAAGAGAAATTGTGTTCGCATCAAAACGAGCAAGCAACAATAAATCGTAAATGAGTTTCGTCATTCTTTTTAGCTCATCTTTCATGTCATGAAATATTTGCAACGAAAAATTGCTCAGTTTTTCACGCTCTTCCGCTTCGATCACTTCGATCGAAGATTGTAATATGCTTAACGGCGTTCTAAGCTCGTGCGAAGCATTCGTCACAAAATCTTTTTGACGTTGAAACGCATTTACGATCGGAATCATCGCTTTTCCGGACATGTAATATCCGAGCCAAATCGAAAGCCCAATGAATAAAATAGAAATGATCCCTAATGCAATTACTAGCACTTTCATAATATCCATTTGCGTCGTAATATTCGTCCC
Source organism: Anoxybacillus eryuanensis (assembly GCF_051200995.1). Taxonomy (NCBI): domain Bacteria; kingdom Bacillati; phylum Bacillota; class Bacilli; order Caryophanales; family Anoxybacillaceae; genus Anoxybacillus; species Anoxybacillus eryuanensis. The sequence continues at coordinate 368,519 of NZ_JBPODS010000002.1, forward strand.
TGTATAAATCGTTCCGACGTGTACACCGTCTTGAAAAACGGGTTTTCCTGATAGAAGAAACGAAATCGTTGTTCCATCGTCCATGTTAATCGTTTCGCGTCGAACTTCTCCATCCTTTGGAATCCAATCGGCGATAAAGCGAATTAATTGGTTGCGAATTTCGGGCAAAGACTCATCACCGTTAATAATTTTCCCATCTTTCGTAACGACATAATAAAACATCGGAATTTCTGCGCGATAATCAATCGTATTCCTTTTCGTACGCATGCCATATGACCGACTATGTGAATACAAAAGTTCGGAGCGATGCTCTCTATATTCTTCTTCAGCCAACGCAACGACTTGTTGTTCTTGCTTCGTCATAATAAGCGCAGAGCCAACGATATAGCTAATAGCTATGAAAGAAATAAGAAAAAAGACCATTAAACTTGTAAATAACAATGTTAGACGAAACCGCATTTGCTTAAACATTCGATCGCCCATAGCTAAATTTGTACCCTACCCCTCGCACATTTTGAATAAGTGTTCCGTCATCTTCTAATTTTTTTCGTAGCAACCGAATAAATGAGTCGATATTGTTATTTGAAATTTCTGCGTCGAATCCCCAAATCCGTTCAATCATTACTTCACGTCGCAAAATTTGATTCGGATGGCGCATGAAAAGCTCCATTAACTGAAATTCTCGAGCGGTCAACGGAATTTTTTTATCGCCCTTTCGAATGGCGTGTTCATGCAAAAGAAGCGACATATTCCCAACCGACAGCTCCTCCGTTTGAAAAGGCTGAACAGCTCGCCGCGATAGCGCACGAATACGAGCAAAAAGTTCAGCGAACTCAAACGGCTTGACAACGTAGTCATCCGCTCCATCATCTAACCCTGTCACTTTATCTTCAATACTATCTCGTGCCGTCAACATTAAAATCGCGCCGTTAAACCTATCTTTACGCAACTGTTTACAAACTTCCATTCCACTTTTGTACGGCATCATCCAATCAAGGATGACGAGGTCATAAGCAGTTTGTCTCGCAAAAAAATACGCATCTTCTCCATTTGTCACCCAATCAACTACATAATTTTCTTTTTTCAACATATGAACGATTAATTTACCGAGTCGTTCGTCATCTTCTGCAAGCAAAATGTACATCCCTCTTTACCCCCTATGACGATTGTTGACTGCATGAAGTAAACGGAATGAAAGAATGATAAAAAAACAACATAATGTCGCCGTATACATGATCGTTACCCATCGTTCATTCGTATCTGTTCCAATGAGTATACCGTGAATAGCGGCAAAAAGAAAGCCGGGTAAAATAAGTAAATGAACGACTTTCCATACCGCCCTTCCTACCTTTTTCATCAAGTCAGTCGTCACAAAAATGAGAAACATAAAATAGAGAGAGACGATCCCTAAACTTGTTGCGAAAGGTCGATATGAAGCTATGAACGGGATAAAAATTTCTCGCCACGAAAACGGTTCGTATGAATCAAAATGCAATAACAACCCGTGAAAAAAAGCGATGAGAAAAGCGAACCATCCGAACGTTTGATGAGCGAGAAGAATAATAAAGCGAACTCGTTTAGATACGATATTCATTTGTTGCACAAACCCGAAGCAAACGGATAAAAAAAGGAGAAAATATGCCGCCAGCCCAGCCCCACGAATCCATTCCCAAGTAGAAAATATCGTCATCGTTTACATCACCATCTTATCGACATGTTTGACGATTGAAGGGGACATGAGCATTTGCTTATTTTTCTTAACAATCACGCAAGCGGCGGTCGGAAAATGAATGCTCAACCATCGAATACCTTCATTTGCCGGCAGCATACATAACACTTTAGAAATTACTTCAGCTTCTGTCACATTGCGGGCAAACGCGGTCGCTTGCACAACATCACTATGCGGATTTTGACCCGTTTGTCCATCGATAATGTGGTGGACGGTTCGACCATTCATTTGCCAGCTTCGATACAAAACGTTTGATGTTGCAACAGCTCCGTTTGACATAATAAAATGGGCAATGTCTCCATCTTCGCTAAATGGATTTGCGATACCAACCGTTTTTTGCGACTCTCCCCATATAAACATATCGCCGCCTGCGTCGATCAGTCCATCATCGATCCCTAAACGTTTTAATTGTCCATACGCTTGATCGACGCTCCAGCCTTTTCCGATCCCACCGAGATCTATTTCATCCGTCGTATGTTTCATCACCGCTTTACTCTCTGGAAAGAAAGAAAGCAAACGACTTGATGGCATACGATGTACTTTCTTTTCGTGTGAATGCACAACCATTTTTTTGTGAAAAGATTGAACGTACCCCATTTCCTTTAAAACCGTCCCGATGAACGGATTGAAACGAAATTGTGTCCGTTTCGCATATTGAAACGCAACATATAAGACGTCATACAAAATAGGGTGAATGACAATCACGCTGTTTACTTGCGCTTTATTTAATCTCGTCAGTTCACTATCTGTTAAAAAACGTGAGCAAATCGTTTCGCAAGTGGCAAACCATTCTCGCATCGACGTTTTCCAGTCGCCCGCTTGACGCGAATAGCTTCCTTCAATTTTGATCGTCGTTCCCATGCCATGAAAAGTTATCGACTGTTTTCTTTCCATCTTTACGATCTCCTCGTTCGATTTTCAGCTGGCGGTAAAGATTGTCTTCCTTCTTTTGGCGTAACTATGATCGCTTCGTTCGAATATTGAACATCCCAGTTTCCTTCTTCCCAATCTAAAGCCATTAACTGCTTTTCGCGCTGCTTATTTACTTCTTCAGCAATCGTACGTTGCAATTGAGACGTGTCATTTAACGACTCACTTATTTTTTCATCGTTCACAAGCTGGAGACAAGCGGTAAAAACAGCAACGCTTCCTACTCCTGTAACCCACTTTACCCATTTGTTCGTATTCATAATTTATTCCCCCATATCAATATATTTCGATTTGTTGCCCCATCCATCGCACTTCCAATCCTAAACCGTTCGCTAACACGCTAATTGGAATGTACATCTTTCCACCTTCCGAAAATAAAGGGAGAGGCATCGGCGTTTTTTTCATCGTTTCGTAAGCGACTCTCGTTCCATTTTTAACAATTAAGTGATGCTCACCAAGCTGCATTTCAGCAATTTGCGAGCGCGAATAAACTGTAACAGAAGCGCCGATATATTTCGCCGTTTCTTCAAGTGGAACGAATATTTGCCCTTTCATCGGAACGGCTACAACACGAATAGGATTTTTCGCTGCCATAGCGATTGTCATCGTCTGGCGATCGTTTATCGGCATGTTCTCATATTCATTTGGCATTTCCGGAGATCGTGACCATTTGTACCAATACTCTTTTCTCACCGTCGTCTTTTTCACATTTTTGACATCTTCATATCGATCATCTTCACGTTCAAAATGATGGTTTTCGTATTCATCGTCTTCGTACTCTTCATATTCATCCTCCAACTCGTGTTCCTCTTGCTCATTCTTTTTATACTTATTGTCATGAGCGTACACGAAAGATGTGAAACTGTATGCACTAAACATAAGTATACATACGGCGAAAAAAAAGATTGCTTTTCTCATTGCTATACCTCCTTATTTACACCGTTTTACGTCTATTTTAGACATTTATTATGAAAAGAAAATGAAAAAACCTGAAGGAGTGAATCCTTCAGGTTACGAAATTTTATCATAAATTAATGTTGGCGCTTGAACTGGTGTTGCCGAAATACGAATGTTTTCGTATAGCTTTTGTTTCACATCATCAATTTGTTCGCGGTTGCTGTAAATGGTGACGAGCGATTCCCCTTTTTTCACCGCATCGCCAACTTTTTTACGAAGCACTAAACCGACGGCTAAATCAATTGTCGATTCTTTCGTCGCACGTCCGGCACCGAGCCACATCGCTGCTGTTCCGACCGCATCCGCGACAATTTCTGATACGTATCCATCTTCCTTTGCTTCAAGTTCAATGACATATTTCGCTTGTGGCAATTTGCTCGGATCATCAACAACAGACGCATCGCCACCTTGTGCAGCTAAAAACGTTTTAAATGTTTGAAGTGCTGAACCGTCTTTCATCGCTTTCTCTAACATGTGGCGAGCTTCTTCGAGCGAAGATGCTTTTTCAGCTAAATATACCATGTGACTTCCAAGCACTAAGCAAAGCTCTTGTAAGTCTTCTGGACCTTCACCTTTTAACGTATCGATCGCTTCTTTCACTTCAAGCGCATTTCCAATTGCATAACCAAGCGGTTGACTCATATCAGAAATAATCGCCATCGTTTTACGTCCGACGCGGTTTCCGATATCAACCATCGCTTTCGCTAATGCTTTCGCATCGTTTAAATCTTTCATAAATGCACCTGCACCTGTTTTTACATCAAGTACGATCGCATCTGCCCCTGCGGCAATTTTTTTGCTCATAATCGATGAAGCGATTAACGGAATGCTGTTGACCGTTGCTGTTACATCGCGAAGCGCATACAATTTTTTATCGGCTGGCGTTAAGTTGCCAGACTGACCGACAACCGCAATTTTATTTTTATTTACAAGCTCAATAAATTCGTCGTTGCTAATTTCAACGTGAAATCCTGGCACAGATTCTAGTTTATCAATTGTTCCGCCTGTGTGACCAAGACCACGGCCAGACATTTTCGCAACCGGAACGCCGACAGATGCAACAAGTGGACCTAAAACGAGCGTCGTCGTATCGCCTACACCACCTGTTGAATGTTTATCGACTTTAATTCCTTCGATTCGTGAAAGGTCGATCGTATCCCCGGAATGTACCATCGCCATCGTTAATTCTGCTGTTTCTTCTTCGGTCATACCGCGAAAGAAAATCGCCATCGCTAATGCGCTCATTTGATAGTCTGGAATGTCACCTTTTGTATAACCTTCAATGATAAAATGAATTTCTTCTTTCGTTAATGCGTGGCCGTCACGTTTTTTCTCAATTAAATCGACCATTCTCATCGTCATTCACCTTCTCGTTTATTTTTTCGCCATGTTGCGCACGATTGCTTTTACAAATCGTAAAAAGTCAGCTTTTACTTTTTCTGTCGTTTCGATCACTTCATCGTGTGTCAGTGGCTGATCTAAAATACCTGCAGCCATATTAGAAATGCAAGAAATTCCTAATACTTCCATGTTCGCATGGCGAGCGACAATGACTTCTGGTACGGTCGACATGCCGACCGCATCGCCACCCATGACGCGAATCATGCGGATTTCTGCTGGTGTTTCGTATGCTGGACCTGTATTGGCGACATATACCCCTTCGCGCACACGCAATCCAATTTCATTCGCCACATCTTTCGCGAGTTGACGAAGTCGTTTACTATATGCTTCCGACATGTCTGGGAAGCGCACACCAAGTGCAGCATCATTCGGACCGATAAGCGGATTGCCGCCCATATTGTTAATATGATCTGAAATAATCATTAAATCGCCCGGTTCAAACGATTCATTCACACCACCTGCTGCATTTGTGACAATAAGCTGTTCCACACCGAGCGCTTTCATCACGCGTACAGGAAACGTCACTTTATCGAAACTGTATCCTTCATAATAATGGAAACGACCTTGCATAACGACAACTGTCGCTCCTTCTAATTGACCGTATACGAGCTGACCTGCATGTCCTTCGACCGTCGATACAGGGAAATTCGGAATGTCGCTGTATGGAATTTTGATCGCTTGTTCAATTTCATCTGCCAACACACCTAAACCGGAACCGAGGATGAGACCGATTTGTGGCGGGGTTGGAAACTTTTCTTTTAAAAATTGTGCCGCTTGTTCAATTGCTGCTCGATTCATTTTGTTGTCACGCTCCTTATTTCAACTCATGTAAAAAGCTCGTTCCGTATTTCGGCATATTTACACGGAAGTTTTCGGCAATTGTTGCTCCAACGTCTGCAAACGTTTCACGCAACGGCAGTTGTTTTCCTCCGTTCATGCTCGGACTATAAACGAGAAGGGGAACATATTCACGCGTATGGTCGGTTCCATGATGAACCGGGTCATTTCCATGGTCTGCCGTAATAATTAATAAATCGTCTTCTTTTAAACGTTCAAACACTTCTGGTAAACGGGCATCAAACTCTTCTAACGCATCACCATATCCTTTTGGATCGCGACGATGACCGTATAATGCATCGAAATCAACAAGATTCACAAAGCTGAGCCCTGTAAAGTCCATTTGTAACGTATCGACTAATTTGTCCATTCCGTCCATATTTGATTTTGTGCGCAACGTTTGTGTCACACCTTCGTTATCGTAAATGTCAGCAATTTTACCGATGGCGATCACGTCGTAACCTGCATCTTGTAATTCATTCATTACCGTACGACCAAACGGTTTTAACGCATAATCGTGACGATTCGCTGTCCGTTGGAAGGTTCCTGGCTTCCCGATGAATGGACGAGCAATGACGCGACCGACCATATATTTTTCATCAAGCGTCAATTCACGCGCAATTTTACAAATACGATACAATTCTTCTAACGGGATGATTTCTTCATGCGCTGCGATTTGTAACACTGAGTCGGCTGACGTATATACAATAAGCGCACCTGTTTCCATATGTTCAGGGCCGAGCTCATCAATAATCGCTGTTCCACTTGCTGGTTTATTCCCGATCACTTTTCTTCCTGTTCGTTTTTCTAATTCATCAATCAGCTCTTTTGGAAATCCGTCAGGAAATACTTGAAACGGCGTATCAATGCGAAGGCCCATCAACTCCCAATGTCCTGTCATCGTATCTTTTCCAGCCGACGCTTCTTGCATTTTCGTAAAATATGCTAGCGGCTTTTCGGCTTTTGGAATGCCTTGAATTTCACGAATATTGCTTAACCCTAGCTTCGCCATGTTCGGCATGTTCAAGCCGCCGCGATGTTCGGCAATATGTCCAAGTGTATCCGCACCTTTATCATTATATTTTTCAGCATCTGGCGCTTCGCCAATTCCAACAGAGTCCATCACAATTAAAAATACACGTTTATATGTAGGCTTCACCGTTTTACCTCCCCAATCGTTTCATTCGCTTCATAGCATGCCCACTATGAAACAAAATCACGCATCGTTCATATTTGTCAGAAGTCTGACAACTAAATTATAAAACGTTTTCATAATGAATTGCAATAAAAAAACTGTGACAAATCATCGTCACAGTCATGCCCGAGGATGAAACTGCTTGTACACATCTTTTAATCGCGTTTTCGTTACGTGCGTATAAATTTGCGTCGTCGAAATATCAGCATGTCCGAGCATTTCTTGCACGGCTCGTAAATCTGCTCCGTTTTCTAATAAATGCGTCGCAAATGAATGGCGCAACGTATGAGGAGTTAATTGTTTTTGAATGTTTGCTTCTTGAGCGAGCCGTTTTAAAATTTTCCAGCATCCTTGTCTTGTTAACCGTTCACCGTGATGGTTTAAAAACAGAGCGTCTGTCGCTCCTTTTTTTCTTCGTAACAGCTCTGGTCGACCTTGCTCTATATACCGTTTTAACGCGTCAGTCGCCATTTTTCCAATCGGCACGATCCGTTCTTTCCGTCCCTTTCCGTAACAACGAATGAATCCCATCGTTAAATGAACATCAGATACGTTTAATTGAATGAGCTCGCTTACACGAATACCTGTCGCATATAACAATTCTAACATCGCCTTATCGCGAATGCTAAACGGTGTATTTTCCTTTGGCGCTTCTAATAATGCCTCGACTTCTGCCATCGACAACACGTTTGGCAATGTTCTTGGCAGTTGCGGCGTTTCGATATGAACAGTCGGATCTTGATCAACGGCTTTTTCACGCAATAAAAATTGATGAAACGATCGAACAGATGCTAGATGACGGGCAATCGTTTTCGCCGAGCTTCCTTTTTCTTTCAAAAACTTTAAAAATTGCATAATATGAAAACGGGTGACATCGTTCCAACTACACAGTTGTTCGACTTTTTGTAAATATTGAACATATTTTTTCAAATCACGTTCATACGATACGATCGTGTTATGAGCTAAATTTCGCTCAACAATTAAATAATGAATAAAATCTTTTACTTGATCTTCCACACGCACTCTACTCCCCGTTTTGATAGAAAAACAATAGTCGATCGAGCCAATATGCTTCTTGTTGCTCCGTCGTCGATACTTTCACAGCTGATCCCATCGGCTCATCGTAGCGACGATAATAGTTATATTCTTCGCTCATCCATACAATACTATAATAAAATAAAATCGTACATCCCGTAAACAGTAGAAACACTTTTAACACGTCCAACATTCTTCTCATGGCACACCTCCGTCAACTGTCATATAGTAAGAGGATATGCCCATTTGACCGCATTTTATACACAAATAAAAAACCTTTTCATAGACGAAAAGGTTTTACTGCTCCTCATGCTTATCTTGACAACGATGGCAAATGCCGTGAAATGTTAAACGGTGGTCTTTAATTTTAAAATTCCAATCCCGTTCTACAATCGCTTCAACATCTTCTAATAAATCTTCTTGAATTTCATCGACCGCTCCACATTCAATACACACTAAATGATGATGAAAATGAGCCGCACCTTCTTTGCGAAGATCGTAGCGGGAAACGCCATCCCCGAAGTTAATTTTATCGACAATTTTCAATTCTGTTAATAACTCCAACGTGCGATATACTGTAGCTAACCCAATCTCAGGCGCTTTTTCTTTCACGAGGAGGTACACATCTTCCGCGCTTAAATGATCTTCTTCATGTTCAAGCAACACACGTACTGTTGCTTCCCGTTGCGGCGTTAATTTATAACTTGCTGCATGCAATTGTTTTTTAATTCGTTCAAGGCGACCTTCCATTGTTATTCCCTCCCTCGTTACTCATTCTCATTATAACAAAAGAAAGGAACGTGTCAAAATAAAATGATTATAAACTGATAAATAAAATGATTATTAAATAATAATTATTTTTCTATTAATTCAACAACTTCTTTCATAAGTAATGGGGATACGTATGCTTCAAGTGAAGATGCTAGTGCTAAAGCGATACTAAACGACAACATGACAAACGTATAACGAAGCATCGCTCGAAAAATCGGTTCGTGCGTTCGTTTCACAAATTGATGCCGAATCATTTTTAACGAAAACGAAATGGATACAGCCGCCATCATAATAAAAATCGGGACGAGAATAATATTTTGCGGGACGACAGATACGAAAGCTAATAAAAATCCGTTCCACCCCATTTGATTGACTAAAAATCCGACCGTAAAACCGACAACAAGTCCTTTTAAAAACAATAAAATTAAAATGAGCGGCAATCCAACGAGTGACATGGCTAAAATCCACATCAGTCCAATGTATTTTAAATTTTGTAAAAAGCTTTCTTTCCATACATCATGCGCGCTTGCGATATTTCCTGAAGAAACTTGTCCAAAAAAATTCGTTAAATAATAATATAAGTCTTCTTTTTGATTAAAGCTTAAGCTATTGACGACAATCGCACCAAAAATAATGCCCATCACAAAAAGAACGACGGTAAATACATATGTCGTGTAATGCTCTTGCACGTGTTGCCCCCATGCTGTCATCCATGATCGCTTTCTCATCGCTCCATCCCCCTACACGTTCTGTTACTACATTGTATGGGAAAAGGAGCGCAATATGACAAAAAGCGGTCACACAGACCGCTTTTGCGCATGCAATTGCCAATATAAAAGAGCATAAATCGTTTTTGCGTCATAAATTTGCTTTTCTTCGACCATGTTTAGTGCTTCTTCTAACGTCACTTCAAGCACATCCACAAACTCGTCATCATCGAGCATTTGCTTTTCGCTTTTTTTCGTTAGTCCTTTCGCAAGAAATATATGTACTAATTCATCTGCAAATCCTGGGGACGTGTAAAAAGAGTGAAGCGGCTCCATTTTTCCGCATACGTATCCCGTTTCTTCTTCTAGCTCACGCTTCGCTGTTTCAAGCGGTGCTTCCCCTTTCTCAAGCTTTCCAGCTGGAATTTCAACAAGCACTCGCTCTAACGCTTTCCGATATTGACGAACAAGCACGATTTTATTTTCTTCTGTGATCGCAAGTACCGCAACCGCTCCAGGATGCTTGACAATTTCACGCTTGCTCGTTTCTCCGTTTGGTAACAACACATCTTCCACATATACGTCAATCACTTTTCCAGAAAAAATGCGTTGCTTACTGATCGTTTTTTCATATAAATGATCCATTTTTTCACCACCATTCTATCGTTTCATATTGATTGTACTACATACTCAAAGACAAATGGGAAACTTATTCGATATAATGAGGAAAAAGAGGTGGTCACATGAAGAAACGAAAGCTCGGACATTCAAACTTATACGTTAGCGAGATTGGGTTTGGTTGCATGTCGCTCGGTACATCGGAAAGTGATGCGATTCGCATCATTCATGAAGCGATAGACAAAGGAGTGAACTACTTCGATACAGCCGATTTATATGATCGCGGCTTGAATGAAGAAATCGTTGGAAAAGCGCTAAAAGGGAAACACCACAATGTCATCGTTGCAACGAAAGTAGGCAATCGTTGGACAGAACAAGGAGACGGTTGGACATGGGATCCGTCAAAAGCATACATAAAAGAAGCTGTGAAACATAGCTTGCGACGATTACAAACCGATTATATTGATGTATATCAATTACACGGCGGAACGATCGATGATCCGATCGATGAGACAATTGAGGCGTTTGAGGAGTTGCAACAAGAAGGCGTTATTCGTTATTACGGTATCTCCTCTATGCGTCCAAATGTCATTCGCGAATACGTCAAACACTCGCGCATCGTTTCTGTAATGATGCCGTATAGTTTGCTCGATCGCCGCGCTGAAGAATGGTTTCCGCTTTTAAAGCAACATCGCATTAGCGTCATTGCGCGCGGACCGCTTGCGAAAGGATTATTAACTGAACGTCCCATTGAACGAGCAAGCGATGAAACGAAACAAAACGGCTATGTCGATTATTCGTTCGCTGAATTAGTTACACTCATTCCAAAACTAAAAGCCGTTGCACCAAATGAAACGCTAACGGCGATTGCCCTTCGCTTTTGTTTAGCTCATGATGCGGTTGCCACAGTCATTCCAGGTGCAAGTCGATTAACACAGCTCATCGAAAACGTCGCTGCCCAATCGGTGACGTTAAGCGATGAACAAATAGCTATATTGAAAAAACTAACAAAACAAACGATTTTTACTGCTCATCGATAACCGAGGTTCGAACCTCGGTTATTTAAATTTTCGCCAATCTAAATCACTTTCTTCTAACCACTCCGCAAACGTTTTGTTTTTTTCGCGTTTGCGAGCTTCTTCTTTTCGTTTGGCTTCCTCTTCTTCTTTTCGTTTTTGTTCTTTTTCTTGCAGCTGCTTTTGTTTTTGCTTTAACTGTTCGATCAGTTGCTCATTTAATCGATCTTTTAGCATAAACATCCCTTTCTTTCTCCAAACTAATAAAGAACAAACGTAAAGGAGTGAACTGTCATGACAAAAAATAAAAGCCAAAAAGGAAAAACGACAGCCGATACCGTTCGTCCTGTGATTGCTAAAGAGGAATTAGAAAAAGCGATTCATCCGACAAAGCGTCAAAACTCTCCGCAATAGAAAGAGGGCATCTAGCCCTCCTTACAAAATATCCGTAATATGCGGCATATGTTGTTCAATCCAGGCAAGCGCTTCATCTAACTGAACGAACGATTGTGTTTCAAATGTCATTTCATCTTGCAGTAACCAAACGTCGCGTTCATCATTTGAAAATCCTGCAACAGACCAATGAAGCAAGCTATACGGATGGTTATTGTACAAAAACGACACCCACGTTTTTTCTTTTGCTATTTTTCGAAGACGGTTTACTTGATCATTCACAACTATCACTCTTTCTATGTCATTTACATATACACCATCATTTTAACTCAATATCGTAAAATAAGAAAAGAGCGTTTCAAAACGTAGCGGAAGTTGCTTCTTTTATGAAAACAAGATAGTATATACGATATAAGGTATATAAGGAGGTGGCAATATGGCGAAAGTGCAAATTAAAGTAATGGATAACGGTTCTTTTCGTGTAACCGGAGATGTTGAATTAATTGATATGGAAGGAAACAAGTTTGAAACAAAAGAAACGTTTTCCCTCTGTCGTTGCGGGCTCTCACAAAGCATGCCGTTTTGTGATGCAGCTCATAAAGGAAAATTTGAATCGGTCGTTCGCGCGCCGAAAAACGAATAAGCCCGGCTTTTATTCCGGGCTTTTTACTTTGTTAGCGCTCCACAAGCGACATGCGCGGATTCAATATTTGATTCGGGCTTTTTAATTGAAAACATCCTGCCCCGTCGACAACGTCAATCGTCATTTGTTCATCGAAAAAAATGAGCCGATGTTTCTCTACCCAAATGGGCAGATCGTTTGTTTTAATCGCTACATCATGCTCATCTAATTCATCGACAAGCAGTAACGTAGGCACACCATTCACGGCACATCCACAATCATCTGTGTCATATATCAGCTTGACATGCTTGTTTCTGCGAACACGCTGAAGCTGTTCAATCGCTCGTTTTGTTAATGTAATGTTCATCATTTTCACCTCGCTTACTTTTTTAAAAACGCTTGTTTTCCGACTTTTTCGATAAGCGATGGGAATAGTTGATACATACGACTTCCAATGTGCATCCAAACCGGCAAATTCACTTCACGCGTAGGAGTAAGCATCACATCAACGATGCGCTGTGCGACAAATTCAGGTCGAAGCATCCATCGTTTTACGTTTTTCACATATTCCCCAGACGTATCAGCAACGGTAAAAAAGTTTGTTTCAATCGGTCCAGGATTGACAGCCGTCACATAAATGCCATACATCGATGCTTCCATCCGTAAACTATTTGTAAATCCGAGAACAGCATGTTTTGTGGCAGCATATACGCTCGATTTCGGTGTGGCAATTTTTCCGGCTTGTGATGCGATGTTAATAATATGACCGGATCGTTTTTCCATCATATGTGTATATACTCTTTTCGTACACGCGATCAATCCGAGCACATTGACATTAAACATTTGTTTCGCTTCCGAGAGATCGATACGCTCGACATATCGAAACACACCGAACCCGGCATTATTAACGAGAATATCGATATCGACAGACGCAAGCAAGCGATCGAATACAGCGTCTACTTCTTTTTCGTTACTAACATCTAACTGTTCATATAAGCAAGAGATGCCGTACGTTTGTTCAATATGTTGCGCAATTTGCGCCAACTTTTCTTTTGAACGAGCGAGCAACACTGGTGTTCCACCGCGCCTTGCTACTTCGTATGCAATTTGTTCACCAATGCCGCTCGATGCTCCTGTAATAACGACGTATTTCCCTTTCAGCTTCATCATCTCACCACTTCGTATATATATATTTGACCGTCTTTTTCTTTTTTCACTGCCCCGATTGCCTCTAAATAATCAAGCTGACCAATCGTTTCCGACATCGTCAATAAAAATTCCCGTTCATATACGGTTGGAAAAAGCGCTCGGCATACGTCAAATGCCGTCATCGGTTTTTCGCTCAACAATTGCCATACGTGTTGGGCACGCTCTTTTTGTTTTTCAAGCCGCTTTGCGATAAGCGGTGCGACATCCGTCACATCTTCTCCGTGTCCTGTAACAATTGTTGTAATGTCGTAATTCAATAATTTTTCCAATGAATCGTTATATTGCAAAAGTGGTTTCGGACGCTCTTGTTCTCCGATCGCAGGTGGCTCTAACAGCGGATTTGATGAAATCGTTGCTAGTAAATGATCCCCCCCGATCATCACACCGTCCGCTTCCCGATATAAAACAATATGACTTTGTGCATGGCCAGGCGTTTCAATGACCGTCCAACCTTCAATCATATCCCCTTCTTTCACTTCTTGAGTGAGCGAGCGCTCGCACGAAAAGCGGAGAGAACGCCGAAAGTTCCCAAGTTTCGCTACGCCTTCTTCACCGATGCCACACTCGATTAAAAATTGCTCAAAATATTGCTGATGCCACGCAAAAAAAGCAGCATCTTTCGCAATCCAAGGTGCAGCTTTGCGATGGCCGATAACGGGAAGCGACGGTGGTAAATAATCAAGTAAACCGACGTGATCTGGATGGTGATGTGTAATGATGACTTGCTCAATATCCTCCGGTTCATAACCGAGTTCGCGTAATTCACGAACGAAGGCACGCCATGCTTCTTCCGTTTTCACCCCAGCATCAATGAGCGTTAAACGGTCTCCTTTGACAATATACATATTCACATCGCCAACGGCAAATGGCGTTGGGACGACAATGCGATGCAATTGTTCCATTTTTTCGACTCCTTCATTATATCATCATAATTTTCCTTTTCGTCTGTTTATCAGTTTACACTTATTTTTTCTGTTTGTCATTTATTTTTATTTATTTATTAAAAAATTCAGAAAATAAATATTGAAAATGTATTGACAACATGCTTGTTTTTCGTGCATAATTGCAAACAAATCATATATGTACGAAGCGATGAATAGGGCCAGTACATGATAAACGGTAAAAGAGAGTGAAACCCACCGGCTGAAAGGTTTCATTACCCTCTTTATCATGGAACCTACCCTATGAGCTGTTAGGCAAACCTAACCGTCTTGCCGACGATACCGGCATAAGAGGTGGGCGCATTTGTGCCAACAAAGGTGGTACCGCGGAAATAAAGACCTTTCCGTCCTTTATCGGACGAAAGGTCTTTTTATTTTGGAGACGAGGAGGAGAAAAAATGACAGTGACGTTTCTCGGTGCAGGGTCGATGGCAGAAGCGCTTATTTCGGGGGTTACACAAACGTTATATAAGCCAGAGCAAATGATTGTAACGAATCGCTCTCGAATGGAGCGACTGACGTATATGCAACAAACATACGGGGTACGAATCGAAACAAATAAAGAACAAGCGGTCAAAGAAGCTGATATTGTTATTTTAGCGATGAAACCAAAAGACGTTGCAGAAAGCTTAACGCCAATCGCGCACGCTTTTTGCGAACAACAGCTTATTATTTCATTGCTTGCAGGAGTGACGACGGATACAATTACATCGCTCATCGGGAAAAAAATCCCTGTTATTCGCGCCATGCCAAATACATCGGCAGCAATCGGACAATCCGCCACAGCGCTAGCACAAGGTGCCTATGCAACGGATAAACATATCCACATGGCAAAAGAGCTATTTGAAACGGTCGGGATCGTCACAATTGTTGATGAAAAGCATTTACATGCAGTGACAGGATTATCAGGTAGCGGACCAGCTTACGTTTATTATTTAGTTGAAGCGATGGAAAAAGCAGCCGATGAAATCGGGCTTGATCGCGATATTGCGAAAGAGCTTATTTTACAGACGATTATCGGTGCTGCCCATATGTTAAAAGCAACAAACAAACATCCGTCTGTTTTGCGCAAAGAAGTCACAAGCCCAGGCGGAACGACAGAAGCAGGCATCGGCGTGCTTGAGCGCTACCGCTATCAAGAGGCGATGATTGCTTGCATTAAACGAGCGACCGAACGTTCGAAAGAGCTCGGTGAGGCACTTCTTTCTTCCGTTCAATAAGGCAAATTGTTTTTCTTTTCCAAACGAACGTGGTATCATTCGTAATGAAAGATACGATGGGGGGGTTAGTAACTGTTAAAATATTTTTGTAAAAATCAACAAAACTCTATATACAATTTATAAAAAATTACAAGGCAAAAGAGCAAATAAAGCCAAGAAGATGCGTGTCAAGCCTACAAAAACTTTTTTGCAGGACGGGCGAAGTTTCCAAAATTTAAAACGAAGAAACGAACACGCCCAAGTTTTTATCAAGACACCGCAAAAATCAAAGTGACCGACACGCATGTGAAACTAGAAAAACTAACCTCTTCCAAAAAGAAAAATAAGAAGACATTCAATTGGATACGCCTTACAGAAAGAGGTCGCATTCCGCATGGAACACATGTGACATACGTCAATCCACGAATCGTGTTTGACGGACTACATTGGTTTTTAACGGTCGGTGTAGAGGAAGCGGAAGTAAAACACGACACGTACAGCGAAGGCATCGGCATTGATTTAGGGGTAAAGTCGTTCGCTACCGTCAGCAATGGCATGATGTTTCCAAACATCAACCAAACACCGAAAGTAAAAAAGCTGGAAAAGTCAATTAGGCGCATGCAAAGACAAAT